>NZ_JBHIMO010000060.1:0-1955 GCF_042194195.1 Bartonella sp. MR30HLJHH
AAAATTCATTTTTTAATACATCATCGACGCGAAAGGTAAATGTTGTCTCAGCCATTTTACGACTACTTAATGTGTTATAATGTAATTCTAATGTAATACATTTTTACTATTTCTTCAATAGCTACTGTTAGAATAGATATCTTATATCTATTTTGCATTTTCATAGGGTTGAAAGAGACGCCCATGCCAAACCCTCAGCACAGCACGTGTAATGCCCTGCGCATGCGTAAAAGAACACATCATTTAAAATCCTATAACGTTGCGTCATAGGACAGATTTTGCACTCTCTAGGGTGATGAGTTTGAGAAAGCCTTGTCCGTCCTTACGTGACAAGGTTTTCTTTTTATGCCGCGTCGCTTTGACGTTGCTGTTTTGCTTGCTCGATGACATTCAAAAGATCTGATTGTAACCAACGCGATAAAAAGCCAAATTTTAAAGGTTTTGGGAGAGAGCCATTGGTTACATGACGGCGGAATGTTGAGACACTCATATGAAGCAATTTTGCACTTTCACGGTCTGTCAAAAGAATATCATTTTCTGTCATACTAAAATCCTTTCAAAAGTAAAAAAATGAGAACAAATCATAACCATTTATTAACCATATTTTGGTTCATTTTTGAAGGTATTTTATTTATAGAAAACAATATTTTATCATACAGTTTCTGATGTGAGACGTGATGAATCTTATTGAGAAAGAATGAGAGACAAGAGAGTTAAAGTTATGCACAGATCATGGGGTTATTCACCCCATATCTTAAGATTGACCCGTGACATATGCCGCCCATTTATCCATATAGATCCGGCGTTGTTCTAGATAATCAGTGCGACGATAGGCACGCTCTACTTTACCGCCGACCGTATGACTTAGAATAGTTTCAGCGACCTCATAGGGAGCATCGGTTGTTTCAGCGAGCCAATTGCGTAAACTAGAACGAAAACCATGGGGGCAGACTTCAATTTTATTTTTTCTCATATACGTAGCCATACATTTCTCAGCGAGGGGACCACGACCTCTAGCAGAAAAAAAGAAATCATTACGAGAGAGCAAGCGCGCTTGTTTTAGAATTTCTAATGCTTCTGTTGATAGAGGCACGCGAAATTCTGTTGTAGCATCACGCCTTCCTTTCATATTCTCAGCAGGGATTGTCCAGATATCATCTTCAATCTGATCTTCACGAATATGACGCAAAGGATTGCTACGAACCCCTGTAAGGATAAGCAGACGCAAAGCTAAATGTTTTATAGTTGTTGTTTTGCAGAGAAATTGGTAAAAAGCCGGCACATCTCTCCAATCCATGGCTGGTAAGCTTTGTTTTTTATGACGTTGTTTGCCTAAGAGCGCGCGTGCTTTTTCTACTGCTTGTAAATCAACATCTAACCCTAATGCAGCCGCATGTTTGAGACAAAGATTAAGACGCATTAGTGCTGTTCGAGCAGTTCCAGCTTTTGTATGCCAAATAGGGGCAAGGGTATCGCGTATCTCTGTTTGCGTAATCTCTGAAACGGGCAGACAGCCTAATTTAGGGAGAATATGGAGGCGTAATGGTAAAAACCAATCCCCATCTTTACCATCATTTTTTAATTCAGCTTTACGACTTTCAAAAGCATCCAACGCGATATCTTTTAAATAATGGAGATTACTTATTGCCTCACGCTTTTGTTTTTCACGTTCTTTAATAGGGTCACGACCTTCACGAAGAACAGAACGCCACCCAGTTGCCAATTCACGGGCTTGTTTTAAAGAAACATCTCTCAAGGCACCCAAGCCCATTTCGCGGCGCCGACCATGAATGGTATAACGGTAAATCCATTGAGCACCTCCATCTTTACGCTTATGAAGTAACAAGCCAGCACCATCATTATATTTGCCAGCCCCCAATGTTGCGACAGCCCTTGCATTAAGACGGTTCATAAGAGCCATTTTTAGTCCTTTCTTATACAAATTTGATCCACAC
>NZ_JBHIMO010000061.1:0-1823 GCF_042194195.1 Bartonella sp. MR30HLJHH
TGTTTATGGCAATGCACTTGTTTTCGATGAAGCAAAAGTTTCCGATAATGCACATGTTTACGAGAGCGCACGCGTTTTCGATGAAGCACGTGTTTACGATAATGCAGAAATTTACGGAGAAGCAAAAGTTTACGGTGATGCAAAAGTTTACCGTAGCGCACACGTTGATGACTATAACGCCATATCAACTGGAGAAAAGACCAGATGAGAAAATACGAATTGACTGATGAAACAACTGAGGTTGATGGCAAAACCCTTCACCGTATTCGTGCATTAAGGGATTTTGATGATGTTAAAGCAGACGACCTAGGCGGTTTCATATAAAAAGAAGACAATCTAAGTCATGATGGCAATTGCTGGGTAGGCGATGATGCAAAAGTCTATGGTTATGCCAAGGTTTTTGGTGATGCTTATATTGATAACATTGCTGATATTTACGAAAATGCATGTGTTTTTGGTAGTGCGTCTGTTACCGGAGAAACTAATATTTTTGGCAATGCGCAGATTTTTGGACATGCTCGTGTTTTTGCCAGTGCACAAATCTACGAAAATGCACAAGTTTCCGGTGGTGCATTTATTAGTGGAAAAGCTAAAATTTATGGAAATGCTAAAATTTATGACAGTCCATTGATTTCCATCAGAGCAAAAGTTTGGGGAAATGCCAAAATCTATGGTTATGCATTTATTCATGGAAACGCAGAGATCATCAATGATGAAATCATCACAACGGGCGAGAGGCAATAATGGAAAAAAATACGAACGACTAGTCTTATAGTATCTCTATAAGCCGTTTCTAACCACACAAACAACTTTTAAACACAAGCGTGATTCACGCCACAGGAGAATTGCGCGCAATGGAGGAAATCAAGATGAAAAATTCCACTTTTTTAACAGAAATAGCAGGAAAATATGGATTTGATACTGAAGAATTTCGAACCACAATCATGAAAACTTGTATTGGAGATAAAAATGCTAGTATGATCAAGGACGCAGAATTTGCTACTTTTCTTTTTGTTGCCAAAACTTATGGCCTTAACCCTTTAGCGAAGGAAATTTATGTATTTCCTAAAAAAGGCGGCGGCATGATCCCTGTTGTTTCTATCGACGGTTGGATAAAGATCATCAAATCAAATCCTAACTTTGATGGCATGACCTTTCAAGATCAACTCGATAAGGATGGCAATATCATTGCAATCAAATGTGCTATTCGTCTCAAAGGAATTAAAGACCCTATCGAAGTCACCGAATATCTCAAAGAATGCGAACAAGACAAAAGTGAAGCATGGCAAAAATATCCAGCACGTATGTTGCGCCATAAAGCCACTATACAATGCGCGCGCTATGCTTTCGGGCTTTCCGGTATTTATGAAGAAGATGAAGCAAAACGTATCAATGAAACAAATCATAACGTACAAACGAAGTTAGTTTCTTATGATGTGCTTACGCAAATCAAACAATTAATAAACATCACTCAAACAGAAGAGGAAAAAGTGCTTAAGTACGGACGTGTCGACAGGCTTGAAGATCTTCCTGATGAAAGAGCACAAAGTATTTTGGATGTTTTGCAAAAGAGACAGCATGAAAAAGAACAATCTTTTCTACAACAAAAGCAAATAGAGGCGCCTATACAAGATGCCGAATATATTCACGTCCAAGATATCAAATATGCACCAACACCACAAGAACAAAGAACGGCGGTGTGAGATGGAACAAAGAACAGCAGAATGGTTTCAAGCGCGCTTAGGTAAAGTCACTGCTTCAAACGTTTACAACGTACTCAGTAAGACAGCAAAAGGTTTGCCTACAAGCAAATATGAAGACTA
>NZ_JBHIMO010000062.1:0-1799 GCF_042194195.1 Bartonella sp. MR30HLJHH
ATGCGTCGTGTTTTCAAGCCTGCACGGATTTCTTCTTTTTCCGCTGAGATATCCTTGTTTGGATCAATCATTTCAAGGGGTGGTGCAAAGCTTTCACATTGAAGCCATGGCAAGGAATTTTCTTCCCACCCTGGCAAATTGACGCATCCAGAAAGCACTGCCATTTCAACAAAACGCTCCCAAACAATGCGGTTAAACTGAAAGGCAATGATATGTTCACGCCATTGTTTGACGTGCCGTCTAAACTGAATGATGGAGGTACGCACATTTGAAAAATTCCCCCGCGTAACGTCTCCAGTCACAACGGCATAAGGCATATTAAGTGCTGCACAAATTTTCAAGATATTGCGAAATTGAAAAGCCTCATAAGAGCCACCAACCTCAACAGGGGTTGAAAATGTAATTTGTTTTTCGCCATCGACCACGTTAACTGAGCCAGGGTAAATTGGATGCTCTTCAGGTACCTCTTCAATCTTCTTTTCTACCTTCTGTTCAATTTTCGTTTTTTCACGATTGTCCTCTAACTCTGCCTCATGAGATTCCTTCCCTGTAATAAACACTGCAAAAAGAGCCGCTGTTTTTTTTCGTTCAAGCTCTGCATCATCATAGGATTCGAGTTGAAAGATCTTTGTCATAGCGCGCGTTATTTTGGGAGAACCGCGCAATTGTCCGGCAATACGGCGCTCTTTGATATGAATGACCATTTCAGCGGGGACTCGCACGCGCTCTTGGCTCTCAAATGCACTGTTTGCAGGGCAATCATCATAGGGGTGATGTTCCCAGAAATGATAAGCAACGCGCTTACCACTGGCATTAAATTCAATCCCCATACGAATGTAATTGCCTTCAATCTCAGCCGGTCCATTGTAGGAAAGGTCCAACATTTCAGTGGGATAAACTTGCAACTGAAGAGGAACACCAGAGCGCCCGTAGAGATCAACATAATGCAATCTTACAAAGCATTCTCCGGTTAAAAAGACCTCTCGTGCAATGGTTGCTTGCAGTCCATAAAAATTGGCATCTTCATCATAGTCCGCTTCATCAACCCATTGCCACCATAAGTTTAAAAGCTTTTTCTTTTCTTCTTGAAAGCCTTCAATACGAGGATAAGGTTTAATCCCATCACTGACAGCCGCAGAGACCCATTCTTCTGTTGCAGACCCATAAAGAGATTCATTATCATAAAGCCATCTTGAACGGGCAACAATGGTATCACCGCATTCTTCAATTGCTTTATTGATATGTTTTTTTGCGGGGTCAAAACCACCCATGCGACGGCTTTTACTTGCAGCTTCAAAATGGGGATTGTGTTGACGAGAAATTTTAAAAAAGCCTGTGAGTTTATTGAAAAAACCAGCCATTAATAGCCTCGTGATATATTAAAATAGAAAACGCGTGAACGCTTGCGCCCTTCAAGGTCCGCTATTTGTGTATTGATCATCTCAAGCGCTCTGCGCAGTTCCTCAACAGAGCGGTTGCTGACTTGCTTATCACCATGGCGCACCGATTGCGCACCCGAATAAAGAGCTTCTTCAATTTGCTCACGCCGCCTTTTTAAACTTTCCAGTCTCGAAAATTTGCTGTTAATTGGTTCTAAAGTTTCACCCACAAATTACCTCCAATCCCCTTGCATATAAGGATTCATCATTGTTCTGAATGGCTTCTTTTGAGGCTGTGCTATCTGAGATCTTCTTGGAGCAGGAGAGGGGGCATGTCTTGGTATTGGCTGCTCTAAAGAGCCTTCAATTTTAAGTTTTTCCAGACGCTCTTCTAAGATATCGACTTCTCGATTAAGGTTT
>NZ_JBHIMO010000063.1:0-1625 GCF_042194195.1 Bartonella sp. MR30HLJHH
TTTTCCCATGTCAATTCGATTTCAGAAATCAGTTTCTTTTGTTTTCTGGCAATATATTTCATTGCTGTCTCTAACTGATCTTCTGTGCCAAATTCACGACGGTTCTGGATTTCTTCTGATTTTACGGTATCACTTTTGGCAATCCGTGTTGTTTTGAAAAACCGAAGATTACGACCCTCTCTATCACCTTCTGCCAAAGGTGCGCCACGTTCACTGGTTTGAATAAGGGAAAATGTATTATCACGCCGTTCAATCCCAACCACTGTGGTACTGGTTTCAACTTCCTCAAAAAGATTAAGAGAGCTTACAAGACCAGGTTGAAACTCATAGTTTTCAATGGCTTTCATCATTGTGATGCTTGAGAAAGCATCATGTTTAAAAAAATTCATATCCATGTGTGCATTCTCCTATCGCAATAGAATGTTGTTCTTGTCTTCTAAAGACTGAATGGCTGCTTTCTTTTGCTCATCCGTGATGGCATCTGGCCATAGCAGTTCAGAAGCTTTTACAGTGCATAAGCGTGCTGTAATCACGGCGCGTTGATCTGCTTCTGTTGCGTCAACAGTGGCAAAAGAAATCCCTGCCGGTGTTTGACTGCCATCTGATGCTGCTGGATTAAGGGGGACGTAGTATTCGGTTGCGGTTATCTTTCCCATGACAGTTCCCGCTTCAATGAATGCTCCTGATGCAAACACCACTTCTTCGTTTGACATATCGGGGTCGTAAGGTCCAAGATAAGCGCCATTGCGTACGTCGTCATAAATAATATTCGTCATTTCACTGCCCTCCAAGCTGCTTCCCATTTTGCGTGAATCTTTGCCTTGCTCGTCCCATCACTATGAGGGGCATAAGGCGAGACTTTTAAAGACTCGCTTTGAGAGCTAGCAGCCGTCAACACACACTGGCGTGCTTTCTCGAGACTCATACCGTTTTGAATAGCTTTTGCTGCGTCAAAAGAAACGCCTAAGTGCTTTGCTTGCCTTTCAAGGGTTGTTAGTGCTTTTGCGCGCTTTCTTTCTTTTTCAAGAGCAGCTTTTATGTTTTCCTGCTTGTCCTCACTGTCTTCATCCTCATCTTCGTTTTCTTCTTCATCGTCGAAGTCTTCGGCGTTTTTGTCGACGTCACTATCGTCTTCGTCCTCTTCCTCGTCATTGATGATGTCGACGATCTTTTCGTCATCCTCTTCTTGGGCGCGGTATTGTGTGCGTGCCATGTGTTTTGTCCTTCTTTTTCTGTTGATGTTGGGTTTTGTGATATGGAATCCGTTAAGGCTTCCAAAGCTTGCGCAAGGGTGCCTTGCGCATCTGCTAATCCAAGCGTGATCGCTTGGGTGCCTATAAAAGTTTCTGCTTTTGTGTCACGAATTGCAGCAGCATTTAAGCGTCTGTTTTGCGCCACCAAATCGACAAACATCTCGTAGAGCAGGGCGCAATCTGCTTGCATTTTTATCTGTGCTGTATCGCTCAAGGGTTCATGAGGATTGCCATGGGTTTTGTGATCACCTTCAAAGACAAAGGTCCATTTATGCCCGTGTTTTTCATCTGCATGGGATTGGTCAAGATGAGCGCAAACAACCCCAATCGAGCCCACAACCCCTGTACGAGCTACCCATATTTGAGAAGCAG
>NZ_JBHIMO010000064.1:0-1511 GCF_042194195.1 Bartonella sp. MR30HLJHH
AATCAAACGGCATGGTTGTTGTTAGACAAACCTTATGCGTGTCATCTTCAATCCCCTCTTCTCCCTCTCCAAGCTCTTTAACAAAGACCCAATAAAAACGCGTTGTCAAAAGCATCTCTAGCCTTCTTACTGTTTCAACTTTGTCAAAAGAAAGCATGTTCAGATAATCTTCTTTGCTATTTAAATGTTCTGGATATTCTATCATCTCTCCCTCCTAAACAAAATGACGCGTATGGCTACATCCACGCGCCGCAACTTGTTCATTTCCACCATTGACGATCATGGCGGCTCGAGTAAAACGCCCATTATCCGTTGTATTACTCCAGCTACCACCCCCTAACAATGCTCTCATTTCAAACGTATTTTGCGTACGGCTTATGGGTATAGGAAACGTGCCCGATAAAAATTGCCAAACATAACCGCAACCATCTTCACAACCGATATGCGAAATCATCCGTATATTTGCCGTATCCTTATATCCACCTGAAACCTTAGAGGTTGGTTCTTTCTTGCCAACAATATGTGTCTTTTCATTGCTTCCATACATAGCAGAAGCAAACGCTTCATCACTCAGTAAAGATTTTTTAACACGCGCCATATCTGTTACATGTTCGGTATAATTACGGTTTGTTGTTATATTGGTACGATACATTGATTTCGTATTTTCACCCGTCCCTGATTGAAGATAAATATCAACCCAAAGATCTGTAGAGGGGTCGTAGACCATTCCCTCTGGTGAACTATAAGGGCGGTGATTCAAACACCAAACAGAATTCGGCAATATATCCCCTGCTTGATAACCGGATAATGGATGACCAGAAATCGTACCAACATCCGCACAGAGCGTATGAAACCCTCCTATCTTACGAGAATTACTCACAGTGTAATCCCTTGGATAGGTAGAGTTTTCTGACAAAACAAGTTTATGAGACTGTTTTCCATCAGAAACCAAATAAACATAATAATCCTTGCCTGCCGAAAGAGAAGGAACGCTTATTCTTGTATCTGCCGTATAACTTGCAACCAAAGTATCATTGCCTAATGCCAAGGTTATACGCGTTCCTTTCTTCAATGTGAGTTGTTTTTTCCCTGTCGCAACAAGAAACGGCGTAGAAATTGAAAGAACCGTTAAATTGGACTGTTTCAGTAAATTGTTTATCTCTTCCCCTAGCACTTTTGCCTGTGAGGCTACTGTATGGGCTGTTGTTGCCGTTGCTAGGGAACTCTTGATACCTCCAAGCTCTTGTTTCATTGTATCGGCGGTTGTTTTGGCTTCTTCTGCTGTCCTTTTCGCTCTATCAGCTACTTCCTTGGCTTTTTCGGCTTCGCTCTTGGCTTGATAGGCTTGTGAATCTGCCGACTCGGCTTTTTTCTTGGCTTCTTCTGAGTACATCCGCGCTAAACTTACGGGGGCTTTAAAATTCTCAACCACTTGATTGATATCGATAACCCTACTCCTCGCAGACGAGGCTATTTTCTCTGCATCTTCTGCCTGATTGCGTGCTTGCGTC
>NZ_JBHIMO010000065.1:0-1495 GCF_042194195.1 Bartonella sp. MR30HLJHH
GATCAATTTTATTGAAAAGTTGCGTGAACACTGTAAAGTCCATGGAATTCCTCTTTAACGAATTTTCAACTTTTTATCACCTTGAAACATAGATACATGCTAAACGTGTTATTTGCATTTATACATTACCTAAGTATTTGCATTACGATATCTTGGCTTTGATAAAATCTTTGTGCCTCTCTGAATTGTTCGGATAGTACTGAACCTTCTACATTGGCTTTTGTTTTTATCGTATGGTAGGCATCCCCTTTTTTTCATGGTCAAAAATTTTCATATCAAGTTCGCGTCTTTTCCTTTTGATAAGTGATTGCTCAGCATTACGTAAATGCGCTACCATTTCCATCTTTATAAATTCATTTTGGATCATGGTTAACGAACCATCGATATGTGCTTGAAGATCTGCAGTATCTTTCAGGTTTTCTTTTGTTTGAATTTCATCTAATAGATGTTGGAGGTATTTAAAACGATTTTCTACGTTTTCAAAAGTTTCTAAACTTACAGCTTTATCTAGTATCGATGCAAATTGTAAACGCCTTGAAATAGCCTTCCCCATTTGCTCAAAAGTCCCAGAAATTTTGTTTTCTTCCTCTAATACCTTTTGATATGATTCCCTTGAAAGCTTGTCACTCTTATAGAGCAATTCTGGTTCTTTGAGAAAAAAACTAGAAAAGTCTATTTTCTGAGGTGCAGTTTTCTGACCCTTTGTTATAGCTTGATAGGCTTTTTCTGTTTGCGAAAGTTGTTCTTTTTTCAACTCAAGCTGTTTTTTTAAGAGCTCAATAATTTCTCCTTTTTTTAATAGATTAATAATCCCTAGATATTCTGCAGGTGGAGCAGATACAAAAGTTGATTTAGGTACCTGAGTTGTGGGAGATACTGGAGTTGTGTTAGATGGCTTAAAGCCACTAGGTTTGGACGGTATGCGATTTCTCATCGTTCCCAAAGTAGAAAGATCGATTTTAACATCGGGTGGAAGTGCAGGTGGTGGATTATAGCCTTTTGGTGGTTTTTTTGGTCTATAATCTTTGCTTGTACTGAGACCTCCTGACCCCATACCAGGAATTATAGTAATACGGCTATGAGCTCCTCCTTGCTTAGTAACAGTGTCACTTCTTACTAAGTTTGTTGTTCCAAGAAACGCACTAATTGCTATGATAATAATCAGCTTTTGCATATTTTATTCCTTTTAATTTTCACATATTTAGAAAGACTGACCATTATATTATTAACTTCATAAATCAGTTTATGAGATTCCGTTGTCTCCTCGCTTGATTTCGTCAGGGATTGTTTTATTAATAGGCACACGGTTCCTATCATTGGGCTGTTTGAGCTTTGGTGCTAATACACAAGCCGATAAAATGTTTGCAATCAAAATTACAAGAATGATATTTTTCATTTTAATATGACTCTTTTTACCATTATATGCATCTTAATATTTTTTGTCATTATTATAATTTTGACACTAAAGTAAAGTGTATAGTTTGCGATAATTGAT
>NZ_JBHIMO010000066.1:0-1380 GCF_042194195.1 Bartonella sp. MR30HLJHH
ATCACCATAGTTTTGCCGTCCCTCCCCTATCCGAAAGCCACACCAGTGATCAGAATTTGGGGTAGCAAATCATGAAACCTTTTTGCACGGTTCTGGCAAATGGAGAAGACATCACCAAAACGCTCATGGATTATGTTTTATCAATTGAAATTACCGATGAAGCAGAAAACAAAAGTGATCGTATTACCATAGAGCTTGATGACCGTGCGCGTGACAGTGATAACGGCTTTCTTGATATTCCTCTTATCGGGACAATTATTTCCATAACACTTGGCTATGAAGGCGGGAAAAACCGCGATATGGGAGCCTATCTGATAGACGAAATTTCTGTAAGCAGCCCACCACAAAGCTTAAGTGTGACAGGGCGCGCCGCATCAATGAACACGTCTTATAGAACCCCAAAAAGCCAATCCTATCACCAGCAAACCCTTGGCAGTATTGTTCAAGAGATAGCAGAGCGTAATGACTATACACCAAAGGTTGATCCTGCTCTTGCAAAAATCGTTGTGCGTCACATTGACCAAACAGCTGAAAGCGATATGGCTTTTGCTACACGCCTTGCAGAAGACTATGATGCGGTAGCAAAGCCCGTTGATGGCAAACTTGTGCTTGCCAAACGGGGTGAAGGCAAAGCCATTACCGGTGAAACACTCCCTATTGTTGTTATTCATGAGGAACATTGCACCTCTTGGGATTTTAAATACAGCGCACGGGATGAAGCAGGTGCAGCCAATGGCTTAGAAACGGATGTGGGAGACGACCAAAAAGCCGCTGCTGATGCACGAGAACCAGAAGAGATTGATGATGATGAAAACTTTATCCATATGGATGACAATGACAGAGCAACACCACAATCATCTGAATCGGAAAAAGCAGAAACAACACCTGAGAAAGAAGAAGAAGACAAAGAGAAAAAAGGCGGTGTTCTCGCAACCTATCATGATATCCGCAGTGGTGAAAAAAAAGAAGTCAAAGTTGGTAATCCGCCGTTTCATGAACTCAAATACACCTACCATAACCAATCAGAGGCTGTTGCGGCCATTGCTGCTTATCGCAATAAATCATCACGCGGTAAGTCTTCTTTCTCATGTGATATCGGTGGTGATCCGTTTGTGCAAGCAGAAGCAAAGCTTGTTCAGGAGCCCCCTTTCCGCCCCTATATTCCAGCAGAATGGCGCATCAAAAGTGTTAAGCACAAACTTGATAAAACGGGTGGTTACACCACAAAAATAGAGTGCGAACTTTTTGACGAATCACAAGAAGATGCGGCTGGAAACGTTGCAAACACAACACCAGACAAGGATGATACCCTTGATCCAAACGCCCCACCAAACGCATGTGACGAAGGCGAAGGCGTCATCCATATGGATGAAGAGGATA
>NZ_JBHIMO010000067.1:0-1338 GCF_042194195.1 Bartonella sp. MR30HLJHH
ATCAACCGTTTGAGTTCAGCGCACGCTCAAAGCGAACTTCTTCCAGGGCGTGAAGAAGGGAGCACCATTGTCAATATTAACAATCATCCCGATAAAACTTTCAAGGTTACTGTTTCTCATGACAATATGGGACAATCTTCCACGGGTTATGCGCGTTATAGTGCGGGCTTGAGGGTAGAAAATATTTTAGGGATGAATGATGCGTGGGATTTTAACTATCAACGCAGTGAGCCCGATTATTGGGGTGGGAGCAAGCAAGAAGGACATAGCAATAACATTTCAGCGAGTGTGAGTATTCCGTACGGTTATTGGACCTTTGGATTGAATGGCACTGTTTATAATTACCAAAGCATTATTCCTGGCAATTTTACCGATATTGAGACGACGGGGGATTCCAGTGAGTTGCACGCCAGTACAAGCAGGGTTCTTTACCGTGATGGTGTTTCCCTTACAACCTTGAATTTAGGTCTTTCTTATAAAAGAACCAACAATTACCTTCTTGGTAATAAGATAGAGGTTGGTAGCCGTCAATATAGCGTAGCCAATTTTGGGATTTCGCATTCGCGCCAGATGTTGGGTGGGACCTGGACCTTTGATGTGAGTTATTTGCAAGGACTCCCCTTGTTTCATTCTGTCAAGAAGCACGATCCAGGAGCAGGAGATGCGGAGCCACAATTTGCCAAATTTACTGGTACGCTTAGTGTCATGACGCCTTTTAAGATAGGGGGCTTGGACTTTATACTGAGCAATCTTTTGAGTGGTCAATATTCACCGCATAATTTACTGGGTGCTGAGCAGATTTCGTTGGGGGGCGCTTCCAATGTTCGTGGCACGCGTGAGAGTTTGCTTTTTGGCAATAACGGTTTTTTTAGCCGGAATGATTTGTTGCTGCGCACCATTCCGTGGAGCAATCACGCGACCTTCAAAAAGGTTTTTGGTGAACTTCGCCCTTATGTTGGTTTGGATTATGGGCGTGTGTTTTCGCAACCCTTGTATGGGATTAAGAGTGACCAGCTTGCCGGTTGGACAGCAGGTGTCAAGCTTGCGGGAGGCATGGTCTCTCTTGATGCCAGTTATTCCAGTATTTTTTGGAGCACAGTTAAGCACAAAAAATCAGGAACATTTTTTATGACATTAACAATGGAACTTTAAGCGTCTTTTATTGGGGAGTTAACGTATGAGATATGAGAAGAGAGAAGAAAGAGCAGCTTTATTAGGTGTTTTGGTCTCCAGTACGATGCTCAAAAAGGTTTTATTTGGGGGACTTGGTTTTTCTTGTTTGTTAGCACCTTCAGCGTTACAGGCACAAATTACTGTGGATCCTAACGCTAATGCCGC
>NZ_JBHIMO010000068.1:0-1295 GCF_042194195.1 Bartonella sp. MR30HLJHH
TAACACATTAAGTAGTCGTAAAATGGCTGAGACAACATTTACCTTTCGCGTCGATGATGTATTAAAAAATGAATTTTCCAAAGCAGCAAAGGCGTGTGATAGATCTGCTGCACAATTATTGCGCGATTATATGCGCGATATCGTAAAAGAACAAAAAGAAAAAAGTGCACACGATTTATGGTTTCGGGAACAAGTTCAATTAGGGATAAATTCTGCTAATGCAGGTGATATAATATCTTCTGAAGAAATCGAAGCAGAAGCAAAGGAATGGCGCCTAAAAACACAAAGTAAACTCGATAGATCAACTTTATGAAGCTAATTTGGACACAAGTAGCACACGTTGACCGCAAAAAGATCCGTGAATACATATCACAAGATAATCCTTCTGCTGCCTTAAAGTTTGATCAACTTTTATCTGAAAAAGTAGAAAAACTTGTTAAATTTCCTACTCTTGGTCGTTTAGGACGAATTATAAATACACGTGAACTTATTATACATCCAAATTATATCATGATTTATGATATTTCAAATGGCGTTGTGCGTATTTTACGTGTGCTTCATACAAAGCAAAAATTTCCTTAATCAACTGTATTTTTATTTACTTGGTAATTGACGCAAATTATTTTCTACAATACTGCGCTCCCTATTAGTAAATAATGATAAATTATTATTTTTCTAATATTGCGAATATGATTGGCATAATCACTTTGCACACCGCTTAGTTTCTACTCGTAAAAATAATGATGATACTCTTGGTAAACGACGTTTTATTATCAATGATGTCATGGTCGAAAAGCTTAGGGAACTCTTAAAAGAAACCCCCGTGATCTCTTAATGGTGCGTGATGAATTGTCTGGTTTTTTAGCCAATCTGGAACGAAGAGAATATCAAACAGACCGTGCTTTTTATCTAACGGCTTTTAATGAAGATGATCAATTTACCTATGTCCGTACCGAGCGTGGAACCATTTTTATCCCTCATGTCACTTTATCTATGATTGGAAACATTCAACCCTCACGAATTATTCCCATCATTCAAGCAATACAGCGTGGAATAAACGATGACGGTTTTTCGTGAAATCTCTGGAGACAATAGCTCCCAAGGCGTTCGACCTATCATACGTTATGAATCATCCCTTAGTGAAAAATCATAAGACATCGCACTGAGGCAATTTGGAAATCTTATAAAATATTAAACAATATAACAGTGAACCTTCAAAGCACTCCCCATCATTAATTTTGGGGGGCTTTGGGGGTGCTTCTTATATGTATTATTTTATTTTTGATTGAAAAAAA
>NZ_JBHIMO010000069.1:0-1286 GCF_042194195.1 Bartonella sp. MR30HLJHH
TAGGTTTTCTCTTTTTAAAATATCATGTAATGATATATGCGCGGTCTTGTGATGTACCTTTTATCTTTACGCACTACCTATCCCCCCTTTGAAAGTTATTTTATCAAAATGAGTCTTACTAATATACATTTCCGTATCACTATAGACTGTTCAAGAAAATAGCAACATAAAAATATGACTTTTTAGCAATATGGATTCTACTGTGATCTTTTTTCAACAAAAATATAGAAACATCTTCTATAAAACCTCAACGTTTATAGCGTCATCAAATATTATGCTTATCTCTAGATAAATAATGTGCGTTTGTAAAAAAATCACCCTCATTTCAATAAAATAAGAATAAATGTTGTTAAAATAATCCTTTACTATCATAAATTCAGCGTTAATCTTAAGCCAGCACCTCTTCCCCAATCTCCGCCAGAACTCATTGCAGATATATTAGAGCGATCTTTCCATCTTCTGACATATAACCAGCTCCAAAGGATATCAAAATAACTTAAATTCGATACTACTAAACTAAAAGAGGACGCCTGTTTTACTTCTTTCTGAACTATCTTAATATCATATCTTAATGCTTCAAATTTTGTATCCGTGTAAGATTTTTTATCATTAGTAACATCACTCATCGCATTATCCTATGGATTCAGCAAAAAATTTATCTATATATTTTTCCGCATCACCAAAAACTGTCTTAATCTGCTGCTCACAGTCATGTAATTGATCACCCATTGATAATATTATTATAATATATATTTCTCTTATACGGAAAAAAATCTCTTAAAAAGAAATATCGATTACTCAAATAATTCCTTTTGGAAATGATAAATGATTTTTTCATATGAAACTTCACAATAAAAAATACATTTTTACTCGCAATACGCCCTTATCTTCTATTGCTATTCATTTATGCTGAGAATAACTTTCCTTCTCTTAAAATGCCACATGTAACGCATTTGATAAGAGAAGGAAAAATTATTTCGAATTTTCTATTGTTAATTCAGTGTTATCCTAAATCCAGCACCTACCCCCCAATGTCCCCCAGCACTCGTTGCAGATATGTTAGAGCGAAATCTTCCATTTTCAGACATATAACCAGCCCCAATAGCAAATGCGGATTGACTGCGCCATACACCCGTACCAAATGAAAAACTTAATTTTCCTGGTGTATCGTCATAGCTTAAATTAGATACTGCCAAACCAATCGCTGCGGCTTGTCTTGCTTCTTTTCGGACATCCTCAACAGCATAATTTAACGTCTCAAACTTCATATCCGTATAGGATTTTGC
>NZ_JBHIMO010000007.1:0-88062 GCF_042194195.1 Bartonella sp. MR30HLJHH
GTCAAGAAACGAAGCAGCAAAGATAAAGGTCTTACAGAAAAAGAACAACAGCTTCTTCACGAGATGATAGAGACCTATCAAGGCTTAAAGATGATGTCACGCCTCATGAAATTGATTGCCTTTATTCTCTTTATGTTTGTAATAGATTTTTCCCGTTGCGTGGACGCCATAGAGAATAGCTTCTCACATCTTAAAAGATGGATAACAAAAAGTTAGAACATCTTAGAATTAGAGACCCTTTGGACCTCTGGTTTTGCTAAAAAACCACCCCGAAAAGAACTCTTGATTCGCAATAATTGAGGAAAATCATAAAAAGATTTGTTAGAATCAGAAGAAATATTTCTTCTCTAACAGGACTTTCTAGATGCTTACATCCTTTGGTAAAATTTTACGTAAACTTCGCATTGATCACTCCGAACGCCTTTTAGATATGGCTAAGAAATTAGACATATCTGTATCATTTTTATCTTCTGTAGAAATTGGCAAAAAATCTGTTCCTGTAGGATTGGAAGAAAAGATCATAGAGCTTTATGGTTTAGATAAAGAGAAGGCTTTACTCTTAAGGAAAGCAGCTTATGCTTGTCGCAAAAGTTTTACAATCAAGACTTCTGATCCGTTGAGACGTGAAATTGTTGGTATGTTTTCTAGACTTATAGATGTTTTTACACAAGAGGATTTAGAAAAATTCAAACAAATACCAGAAGTAATTAGCGAATCAAAAAGAGAAAAAAATGCTACCTTTGTAGAGGAATGTTAAAAAATCCTATTCCCCTAACTTTATTCATACATCCCTCACAGTAAAAAAGATGTATAAATACAGCAAGTTATAGGATAAGAAAAAGAATCTGGTGGGCGTGACAGGGATTGAACCTGTGACCCCTACGATGTCAACGTAGTGCTCTCCCGCTGAGCTACACGCCCATTCATTGATGTTGCATACACCATATAGAATGACAAACGTCAATGCCTAATTTCATTTTCTCTTTCAATAGATGCAAATAACTTAAAAAAATACTTTTCTAAGCAGCGATAAGGATCTTTTCAACTTCATTGACGAGTTCACGTAAGTGAAATGGCTTAGAGAGAACCTTTGCATCAGGAGGGGCATCACTATTTGAATTGAGTGCTACCGCTGCAAAACCTGTAATGAACATTACTCGTAAATCAGGGTCAATCTCAGTAGCACGGCGTGCGAGTTCGATTCCATCCATCTCTGGCATCACAATATCAGTCAAGAGAAGGGAAAATGGCTCTTCTTGTAAACGTTCATACGCGCTAATACCATTATCGAAATCGGCGACTTCGTAGCCTGCACGTTCTAAGGCTTTTACTAGAAAGCGACGCATATCGTTATCATCTTCTGCGAGCAGGATTCGTTTCATGATTATGTTCCAATGGCTCCATTTGTCAGAGTTTTGCCGTATCAATTATACAATATAGAGTATTTATAAAAAAGACGGTAAAATGCTCATAATTGAAATGAATGGCAAAATGGTTAATTATTACATTCTTATTCAGAATATAGCATATTCGTTGTGAGTTGGTTAAATTCAAAATATATGTGATTTTAAAAAAGAAGGGGTTCTCTAGAACTTTTAAGATGATTCATTGCTATCTTTTCTTTTAAATTTTCTAATTATTATCAGAATTTCATTAAAAAACTTATGAAAACCGTTACTGTAGGGACTTACTATATCGAGAAATTAGAAGAATATTATGTTAATTTATTGTTTTTAAAAAGTTCTCCTAAAAAATAGAAATTTTATAATTATTTGTTTTATAGAGATTTGTAATAAATATTATAAATGCGCTTTATTTTCAGTTTTTTCTTTAAATAGATGAAAACTGTTACTTTTTTAGATATAATATTAAATTAACACTTAATAATAGATCAAAAATATTACTTTGATGCTTTGTTTATAAATATGTATCATGTTATATTAAGATATGATTTATTATCTTTATTTTTATTTATATAAAATATTTTTTTATTAAGTTATTTTTTATGATATAAAATAATATTGTTTAATGTAAAGACATACTTTGTATATTAGTTTTTTTTTATTAGAATGCGTGGTGAATATTTAGGTCATGGCTTGCCTGTAGAGGTTAGAAAACGAATCATATGAGTGGTTGGAAAGTAAAATTCGTTATATTAAAAAGTGTTTGTAGATCTAACGCTCGTAAAAATTTTCTTTTTTTATGGGGTGGAGCGGAAATTAAGGTTTAGTGTTATTTTACAGATACATTATCGGGAATAAATGCATCAAATGCAGCCCAAAATTGCTTTTTATAATTTTCGTTAACCATAATTGTATCTAGTTCAGCGCCTGTAATAGTAATACTTTCTGTCAGGCGTGTGTGTTGGCATAATTGCCGCACTTCAATGTTGTTTGCAATATTGTTTTGATTGGCAAGAATAAAGAGTGTTGGTATTCGTAAATCTCCGTGGAGTACATTTCTCTTCATAGAATCAATCGCATTAAATACCGATGCCATCCATTGGGATGTTGGGGGCTTAATGGAAGGGAACGGCACTTTATGCATGTGTCCCAATTGTATATTGTTTTGTTTTGTTTTGTTTAATTTTTTCCCATCTTTCGCTGGTATAAAGCCAAGACCTATATCAGAAAGAAATTGTGTTAATTTATGTTGAAAACCATTCGTTTTATTGCCGAATGGAGCAAAAAGGGGAGAAACACAGAGCAATTTATTAAACCGATGATTAATGAGATCTAATCCGCTAAGTGCTATCAATCCACCAATGCCATAGGCGAGCATAGAGTAAGGAGGCGGACAATTAGAATAAACAATATTTTTAAGAAATTTATATAAGTCATTAATATCATTATTTATATCAAAACAATGATGTCGGCTTTGTTTTCTTATCTTGAAGGATTTTTTTTCTTGATCAAACCAGTCAAATATTGCTGTATGAAAACCGCGTTTAGAAATTTCATTTATTAATAAAAAATATTTTTCTAAAGTACTTGCGTAGCTTTTGAGAATAACAATTGTTCCCTTAGATTTTTCCACCTCAGGATATGTTATCGCAAAACGAATTTCGTGATCTATTGCTATTTTAAGAGTACCATGATGGATATTAGGAGGAGTGGAAGCCCAGTCTATGGGATAAATAGATGTTTCCAATTGAAATCCTTTACAGTGTATTTGCCGCTTAGTGCAACGTGAGATAATGAGAGAACTTTGACATTTATGTAATGAAGAAAAAGGATTTAAAAAGGGGTATATTGCTTTTTAGATAGTTTTTATCAATTTAGGTTCCAAAGAGTTGAAATAAAGAAAAACAATTACCAGATAATATAGTGTGGTTGCCATGATGGGGCCGCAGGTTCACAAGTAAGTTTGCCATTTGGGAACTTTGTGAATTAATTATTAAATTATAGTCGCTCTAGAGGAGGGCAATATTATGCGTCAAGTAGATTTTTCACCATTTTATCGTTCCACAGTAGGTTTTGATCATCTTTTTAACTGGTTTGATTCTAGAACACAACCAGATGAAGTTTCTTCTTATCCCCCTTATAATATCGAGCGTTTAACTGAAGATTCTTATAGAATTTCTATGGCTGTTGCTGGTTTTTCTCAAGATGAAATTGATATTGAAACGCATTGTAACCAGCTGATCGTTAAGGGAAACAGAAAGTCTGAAAATGATGATGGAGAGCGAGAATTCCTTTATCGAGGTATTGCTTCGCGTGCTTTTGAACGGCGTTTTCATTTGGCTGATCATGTTAAGGTTATTGGAGCAGAACTTGGAGATGGGCTTCTTCATATTCAGCTTAAAAGGGAAATGCCAGCTGAATTAAAACCCAAAAAGATAACCGTACAGATGTCACCATCCATTACAAAAAATGATAACAGCGACATTGTCGTGTAGGAAAATTTAGAAAATATGAGATCGAATAATTATAAATTTTTCTGAAGAGTAAAAAACGCGAGGCAAAAAGTCTCGCGTTTCGTGTGTGTTCTCTTAAGAACGAAGCTTATTTTAATAAAACAGCTTATCTCGAATTTATGACAAAATGTTATTGCACATTATTCTACGTTGAAGAAAAAATTCACGTATGTGCAATTGAAATGCATAATAATTCACTTTTTAAGTAAGCTTATTTTTTATTTTATAGCATTTTAAAAATGGTCGGAGCGGCGGGATTTGAACCCACGACCCCTTGACCCCCAGTCAAGTGCGCTACCAAGCTGCGCTACGCTCCGAGTTCGTGTAAAACGATTAAATGACTGTTTCTTTAAAGGCAAGAGAAAAAATAAACAGAATAAAATCTAAAATGCTCTTGCACTTAGAGCTTTTGAAAATAAAAATTTTGGACATCAATATTTTGTTGTCAATTCAAGATACGTAACAAATCTGTAAAATTCTTTGTGAACATTAAATTTTTAGCTCTATAGTGAATAGATGGATGCATTTAATTACTTTTGCAGATTGTGAAGGGGTAAGATTGGTAACTTTATGGGTATGAATTGGAGAAGGAGAGGAGCAAATGAGTGCGGGAGGTATATTTTTTCCTTATCTAATCGTTACTTTTCTAAAAAGATAAAGATTTTCAAAAGGAGAGGAGTGAATGTATGGTATTAAAACGTTTTCTTTTGTTTAGAGTTTTTATAGACGAAGTATTTTGTGTTTTATGTGGACAAAAAATTGTAAGTTCTGGATTGTATAATCATAAATCTCATTTTATGGGTACGCGTTTTTATCCAAATAAATAAGGCCAGAATACTTTAATTTAGGTTTTGTTGTTTTTTTTCTAAAATACCAGATAAAATATTATAGAGGAAAAACTTTCAAAGTGTTTATTGAACTAAGAAAAGAGTAAACCATGAGCCGTTTTTCGGTAATAAATTTGACGGAAGCAGCAGTGGATCGTGTTAAAGCGATTATGGATGCAAAAGATGCACAGGGTATTCTTGTGGGTATCAAAAAAGGTGGTTGTGCAGGGATGGAGTATACAATTACTCTTGTCAAAGAAAAGGGGATAGATGCGGATGTTGTTGAAGTGAATGGTGCCCGTGTTTTCGTAGCACATAATGCGGTATTATTTTTATTAGGGACGCAGATGGATTATGAAGTGACAAAGCTTCGTTCTGGTTTTGTCTTTAAAAATCCTAATCAAGTTTCAGCATGTGGGTGTGGCGAATCGGTGGAACTTCGTCCTGCTACGCAGGATCAATATAAAACAAATTGAGCTGAGCTGAATTATAATTCAATAATTTTAGAGGGACTTGTTCTTTGAGGTAGAAGGTAGAAGAAATCTAATATTTTTTATTGTTCATTTTTAGCTTGCTTCCAAAGTGTTTCCATTTCATTCAAGGATGCGTCGGTCAGTGTTTTCGATTGAGTGGATAGCTTTTCTTCAATATAGGTGAAACGGTTTCGAAATTTTATATTCGTTTTTTTTAATGCTTTTTGTGAATCAATCGCTAAGTGGCGTGCGAGATTAAGGAGAATAAAGTAGAGATCTCCAAACTCTGCTTCTATTTCTGAATTTTGTTTATTTTTGATGGCTTCTTTGAGCTCTTCGAGTTCTTCTTCTATTTTTTCAAAAACTTTATCACTTTTTTTCCAATCAAAACCTACTTTGGCTGCTGCTTCTTGTAAAGCAAGTGCCTCTTGGTTTGCTGGCTGGATTTGTTTTACTTGTGCGAGTATGCTTGTGGAGGAATTGTTGTTTTTTTCTTCGCGCAATTTTTTTTGCTCGGCATTTCCAAAAACGTGAGGATGGCGTCGAATCATTTTTGCCGTGATTGCATAAACAACATCTTCAAAAGTAAAGCTGCCTTCTTCTTGTGCAATGGTAGCATGATAGATAACTTGTAAAAGAAGATCTCCAAGTTCTTCACAAAGATCCTTTCGGTTTTTTCGTTCAATGGCATCGATTACTTCGTAAACTTCTTCGAGCATATAGGGTATGAGGGATTCAAAAGTTTGTTTTTTATGCCAGATACAACCGCTATCAGAATTTCGTAATGCAGTGATAATTGCAATGAGATCTTTGATGTCTTTTGAAGCTAACATTTGCACTTCCTTTGTAAGCAATAGAGCCTTATGTTAGATGTCCCAACGTCTATGTAACCACATCCATTGTCCAGGATATTCACGGACCCAAGATTCAACAATATCATTTAATTTTTGCGTAGAAGCAGCTATATCGATATCATTTTTTTCATCACGTGGAAGTTCTATATGTTCATATAACTCTAAACGATGACGTCCATTAGGCAAACGAATACAACGTGCTGGATAAATATCACAGTCATATTGTCGAGCGAGTTTTATAATTAAGGGATTTGTTTTAAGAGGTCTGTTAAAAAATGTTCCCATGATACCGCGGCGAAATTTTTGATCAACGAGCATACCAACATTTTCACCTTTTTCTAATTTGGCTGCTAATGCCCATGCTGCACCGGCCTTGGAGGGAATAAGATGCCCCATAGAAGTTTGTCGTGCTTTAAGGACTCGTTTGGCAACATAGGGATTATTGGGTGGTCTAAATAATACTGTAACATTAAGATCAAAACTTTGTGCACAAATAGGCAGAAGTTCAAAATTTCCAGTATGTGCGGTGAAAAAAATATGTGGTTTTTTTTCATTTTTTAATCGCTCAAATATTTCAACGCCTTTAACCTCAATGAAACCTGGCTCGTCTGCATGAGGATCAAAATCAAAAATTTTATCAAGAAAAATATATTCGGCTAGGAAACGTCCTATATTTTCCCACATTTCTATTGCAATTGCATGGAGTTCTTGCTCTGTTTTTTCTGGATATGCACCTCTAAGATTTTTAAGTGTGATTTGATGACGATGTAAAAGGGGACCAATTTTTTTTACCAACCAAGAAAAAAAAGAGACTCCCATTTTGGCAGGAAAGCATTTTAGAATAAATAAAGAACCAAAGAGCAGATATGCCCATAACAAGTAGGATATTTTTTTGGCTATAATTTTAATAAGATATATGAGATTTTTAAGAGAAAGCTTCATCATGATTTAATCGATTTTAAGGATAATTTTACCAAAAACATCACGGCTCTCCATTCGTTTTAAAGCTGTATCAATTTCATCAAGCTCAACAATTGTATCAATGACAGGGTGTACAGTTTTTTCTGCCATTTTTTGCATGGCATTTTTCATATTTTCCATACGGCAGCCAAATGAACCGAATATCTTAAGTTGTTGTTGGAATAATTGCATGAGATTTATTGGTGCTGAAACACCAGAGGTAGAGCCGCAAGTCACTAAGCGTGCTCCTTTTTTCATACATAACAAAGAACCGTTCCATGTATCTACACCAACATGCTCAAAAACAACGTCAACACCTTTTTTTTGGGTTAATTTACGCACCACACCTTCAAAACGATCTTTACGATAATTAATCACATGATCTGCTCCAAGAGAGTGTGCTTTTGCAATTTTTTCATCTGAACCTACAGTTGCGATAACTGTACAGCCCATGTGTTTTGCAAGTTGAATGGCTGCAGAGCCAATACCTGAACCACCAGCCTGTATCAGGATTGTTTCTCCTGCTTGTAGTTTTGCGTTATCGAAAAGCATATGTTCTACGGTACCAAAAGTAATTGGAGCAACCGCTGCCTGCAATTCATCACATTGGGGAGGTGATGGAACTAATAAACGTGCTGGCAAATTGACAAGCTCACACGCAAATCCATCAAGGTGAAAACCGTAGACTCCCTTTACATGACTGCAAAGATTATCTCGTCCTTCATGACACGCTTGGCATACTCCGCAGGTTTGTGCACCATAAATTGAGACAATTTGTCCAAGCTGGAGATGTTCAACGCCATCTCCTATTTGTATAACTTCACCAGAGGCTTCTGCACCAATGATGAGGGGCATTTTTCTTTTCGCAAAAGCCATGCCACGCCATCCCCATACATCAATATGATTAAGAGCAACGGCTTTTATCCGCACAGTTACTTCACCTAGACTAGGTGAAGATGGCGGAGAAATATTAGTGATTTCAAGTCGACGATCATCGAAGAGTTGCAGTGCACGCATTATCATCCCACTTAAATATGTTATTAGGTTAGCGTTATAAAATTTTATTATTAAAGGATTATCCTTTATATGCAGTGATAACAAGACTCATATTTTGACCACCAAATCCAAATGAGTTTGACAAAACCGCATTGACACAGGTTTTACGGCTATGATGAGGAACAACATCTAAAGGGATAGCAGGGTCAGGATTATCATAATTTATTGTAGGTGGAAGTATTCCAGATTGAATGGTTAAAAGCGAAAAAACCGCTTCTATTGCACCAGCAGCAGTTAATGTATGCCCAATCATTGATTTATTAGAAGAGACTGGAATATGCTCTAAAAGATCACCGAATACTGTTGATAATGCAAGATATTCCATTTTCTCATTTTCAGGTGTTGAAGTTCCATGTGCATTAATATAATCAATTTCATTGATGGTTATTTTTGCATCGTCTAAAGCTTTGCGAACGGATTCAATTGCTGGTGATGCATCAGGTTTTGAACGTGTACGGTGAAAATCATCGGCTGTTTCTCCACAGCCAGCTAAAATTCCTAAAACTGTAGCATTACGGTTTAATGCGCTTTGAAGAGATTCAAGAACAAAAGCACCTGAGCCTTCTGCCATAACAAATCCATCCCGATCACGGCTAAAGGGTTTTGCTGCTTTTTCAGCAGGATCATTTTGGGTTGAAAGAGCAGATAGCAACGAAAAACGGATGAGAGATTCTGCTGAAACTGATCCATCTGTCGCAATTATGAGAGCTCGATTTGTCTCTCCCCGTCTAATAGATTCAACTCCTAATTGAATTGCTGTTGCACCAGATGCACAAGCAGTGGAAAGTGTAACAGGAAGTCCTTTTGTACCAAATGTTTTTTGAAGTTTTTCTGCAATTGCACCAAATTGTGTGGCTTCAAAAAGCGTTTCATGGAGTTTATTCTTACAGACTTTAAGAAGGTGTGCATAAGAAGGTTCATCATTGAATTCTTCCTCTTGATCAAGACTAAAACGTGCGGTCCATTCAAGTTCAACAGGAGGAGCAGCTAGAAAGAGTGGTCCATTAAATTTTTTTTTATCAACAGCAGCTTGTTCCAAAGCTTCTTCAGCGGAAAGATGTGCAAGCTTCTCAGAAAGAGCTGAAGCACCAAGTGTACTTTCTTTGAGAAAATCAATTGTTCCAGCAATATATGTATTTAATCCCTCAACGGGAAAACGTGTTATTTTGTGGATACCGCTTACACCGCTTGTTAATTTTTGCCAATTTTCATGTTTCCCTTGTCCCAGTGATGTGACGATGCCTGCCCCAGTTATTGCTACAAGTGGACGCCCAAAATGATCATGATATTTCACTATAGAAATTCCCTTCAAACAGCTGTAAGACGCACAATACCTTCAGCTCTTTTTATACCAATAGTTGTAACAAATATTTCACGTACTTCTTTAGAAAAAGGTTTTTCATGAGGACTTAATGCTGGAAAACTGTGTTTTTTTTCAATTGAAAGTGCTGCTAGAGCTAGAGCTAGAGGAAATTGTGCTTCCCGCATATAACCAAATAATGTTGTAATGCCACGATAAGATAGATCAGCATTATCAAGAGCATTTTGTTCTGCTTTTGTTGCTTCGTGAGCTCCTGAGGCTGCTGAAATGGCTAGGGCAGATTTAGCGCCCGCAGTTTTTAACATTGTTGCAATTGATTCTCTAAGTGGAATTTTGGTTCTATCTGTTTGGTCTGTAATAATTTGGCTAATTTCAGCATAAGCACGTGCGTTGCGCTTTTTTGCATGTTCTCCACTTTCAAGAACTAGGAAGATACCACCAGAACCGGCTATGATACCACCGCCGGGGTGGATTTCACGATCCCACACTGAGCTCCATCCATTATGGGTTAAAAGACCACCAAGTTCATGCGCCAACAACATATCATAACTTTGTGCATTATAGGAACCTCCTACAAGAGCATGGGTACTTTGACCTGATTTAATACGAGCTACAGCAATTTGAAGTGCAGAAAGCCCACTGCCTTCTTCTCCCATAAATGTACGAGATGATCCAGTGACTTTATGAACAATTGAAATGTTTCCTGCTAAAAGGTTTGAAAGTTGTGCCAAAAATAATGTTGGACGAAGTTCGGTTGAAAGAGCAACATTTAACATAGAGGCATGATCGGCAACTGCGCGCGCTTTAGAAAGAATCTGTGTATCAACAGTAATATCACGCTCTCCTCCACTTGCTGCTACAATCATGTCCATTGTTGAAGTGAGTTGTTCATTATTTTTCATGCCAGCATCATCAAGAGCAAGACCAGCCGCATAGGTACCAAGACGCTGCCATGTTCCCATTTGCCGTTGATCACTTTTTTTAGGAATTTGTAAACTCCAATCAATTTCGGGCAATTTATGAACCGTGTAGGGTGAAAAAGTTGTACAATCTAGGTTTGGTGTACGGTTTGGATCATTTAAGAGATTCCAATGTTGAGCAGTTCCTTCCCCCAGAGAGCTTATGAGGCCTATACCAGTGATGAATACAGATTGATCATGCATGGTGAAAAAACTACTCCGCCTGTTTTAAGGCAACGAGATCATCAATTTTTGCACAAAGGTTTTTAAGAACAAAGTATTCTTCTGTTGCAACAGTACCTTCGTTGACTTCTTGTGTCCATTGTTCTAGAGGGACTTTTATTCCGAAAGCTTTATCAATAGCGAAAACAATATCAAGAAAATCAAGACTGTCGATTCCTAGATCGTCAATTGTATGACTTTCAGGTGTAATTGTATTGCGATCAATTTCACTGATTTCTGCTATGATATCAGCAACTTTATCAAACGTGGAAGGCAATGTACGGATTCCTTATTATAGAGTTAGTAAATTCAAAATACATTTAATATCGTTCTTCTAGCCTTTTTTCTCTTAAAAAAAAAGACTTAATCCAGAATATAGCTATCTTTCTCTATAGAGAAAAGAGGTTTACAGTACATGAAATGCTATATCTCAATATTTAAAAAACTTTGAAAACTTATTGCGCATTTATTTTACGAGACTATTTTTTCTATTGGCTGCAAGGACAGCAAGGGCTGTTATATTAACAACTCCCCGTGAAGTTACTGAGGGCGTTAAGATATGGGCGGGACGTGCTGCCCCGATTAGAATAGGACCAACATGGAGTGCATTTGTGAGGCTTTTAACAGTGTTGAGCGTGATATTGGCAGCATCAAGTGTTGGAAAGACAAGCAAATTAGCTTCACTTTTAAGACGAGAATCAGGAAAAACACGATCACGAAAAACTTTGGAAAGGGCAGCATCACCATGCATTTCACCATCTGCTTCTAAATCAGGGTGTAATTTGGCAAGAATTTCTGTTGCACGTCGCATTTTACGCGCACTTTCTGTGTTTTTAGAACCAAAGTTTGAGTGTGATAATAAGGCTGCTTTTGGTGTTATTCCAAATGCTTCAACTTCTTGAGCTGCCAACACAGTCATTTCAGCGATTTCTTCTGCAGAAGGATTTTCATTGACGTAAGTATCTGTGAGGAAAAGAGTACGTTGTTGAGAGATAAGCAAACTCATAGCAGAAAAACGATGAACATTAGGATCAAGACCGATAATTTGTTCAATCAATTCAAGTTGACGTTCAAAACGTCCTTCTAAGCCGCAAATCATTGCATCTGCTTCTTCACGCATGACGGCAAGGGCAGCAATAGCCGTTGTTGATGTTCTTACTACTGTTTTTGCCATTTCAGGCGTAACACCACGCCTTCCTGTATAATGAAAAAATAAATTAACATAATCACGAAAACGTGGATCATCTTCAGGGTTGGTTAATTCAAAATCTATACCAGGACGAATTTTTAAACCAAAGCGTTTTAATCTCGCTTCTACGACATGTGGACGGCCGATAAGGAGAGGCGTTGCGGTTTGTTCTTCAATGACAACTTGTGCTGCACGAAGGACGCGTTCATCTTCACCATTGGCATAGATGACGCGTTTACGTTTTGCTGTTTTTGCTGCAGCAAAAACAGGTTTCATTGTTAAACCAGAAAGAAAGACAAATCGATTGAGGATATCATAGTAGGCTTCCATATCTTCAATGGGACGAATGGCGACACCAGTTGCCATTGCTGCTTTAGCAACAGCGGGAGCAATACGCAGTATTAAACGCGGATCAAAAGGAGAGGGGATCAGATAGTCTGGTCCAAAATTGGGTGGTTCTTTTGAGTATGCACGTGCTACAACATCTGAAGTTTCTTCACGTGCAAGGGCAGCAATCGCATGAACAGCGGCCATTTTCATTTCTTCATTAATTGCACAAGCACCTACGTCTAATGCACCACGGAAGATATAGGGAAAACAAAGGACATTATTAACTTGATTGGGATAATCAGAGCGTCCTGTACAGATCATTGCATCTGGTCGTATAGAGTGTGCTTCTTCAGGCATAATTTCTGGTACTGGATTAGCCAGCGCTAAAATGAGTGGATTTTGAGCCATTCTTTTAAGATATTCAGGCTTTAAAACACCACCCGCAGATAGGCCTAGAAAAATATCCGCATCATCAATAATATCAGATAAAGTTCGTGCGTCCGTTTTTTGTGCGTAATTGATTTTCCAACGATCCATAAGGGTCTTGCGACCTTCATAAACAACCCCCTCTAAGTCACTAAGCCAAATATTTTCAACTTTCGCCCCAAGACGAACCAAAAGATTAAGACAAGCTAGGGCAGCAGCACCTGCACCTGAGGTAACTATTTTTGCATTTTCAATTTTTTTTCCTGAAAGAGTTAAGGCATTTAATACAGCTGCAGAAACAATAATGGCAGTTCCATGTTGGTCATCATGAAAAACTGGAATATTCATTTTAGCACGAAGCTTTTCTTCGATATCAAAACATTCAGGAGCCTTAATGTCTTCAAGATTAATACCACCGAATGTAGGTTCTAAGGTTGATATCGTTTGTACCATTTGTTCTATATCGGATGCATCAATTTCAATATCAAAAACATCAATATTCGCAAATTTTTTAAATAAAACGGCTTTGCCTTCCATAACTGGCTTTGAAGCGAGTGGACCAATGTTTCCTAAACCAAGAACAGCAGTTCCATTGGATATAACAGCGACTAAATTAGCACGGGAGGTATATTGAGCAGCAAGATTGGGATCTTCATGAATCGCAAGACATGGTGCTGCAACGCCTGGAGAATAAGCAAGAGCTAAATCACGTTGATTATCAAGAGGTTTTGTTGCTTGTATTTCCAATTTTCCAGGTTTTGGGTGTTGGTGATAAAAAAGTGCGGCATTGTCAAGTTCAGCTTTTGGTGAACTGAAATCACTATTTCGTTCTCTAGACATTTTTATGATATCCAAGTTAGCGTATGTGTATATGAGATGTTCCATCTACGATAAGGTTTTGTCCACTAATAGATCCTCATTTCTCTGAATATCAAAATGCATGAGCATGAGCAAATTCTTCTGGATCGTAAAACCAGTTTGATGATTCTTTTTGTTTGTGTGCATGAATAATTTCATTGATAGCAGCACATTTGTTTTTCTTTCCTTAATAAAACTCGTAAAAATTGATTATTTTACAAAAAAAATAAAATATTTTCTAACGATTACATTATCAAGCCATTATTTTTTTGCAATGTTTACAAAATAAGGAAAGAACAGAAGAACGGTTCCTATCAATTTCATCCATTTTTTATAAAATATATATTTTATTTAAATTTTTATACGGAGGTAGAAGAAATTTTAAATAACAATTTGTAATTTATAAATTGTTTATTCCGCTATTTTAAAGGAAACTGGAAAGTTGAGAATGAAAGTTATGTTATTCAATTGGATTCTTAATAGTGAAAGCTGTATCTTTTATATACTGATAATTATGTGTTTTAATAAACAAAGATGTGGCTGAAATGGCTGTAATTGCGGATTTTATACATGAAAATCATATATTTCGCATAACGCTTTTCTTTATAATTTATAATGCATCATTTCGTATGTTGAATGAGAAATTTGAATACAATAAGATTCTTTTATTTAAAATTCACCTAATATAATAAAAAATATTCAATTACATAATTCAAACGAGAGTAATGTGTGGATAAAAAACGTTTGAAAAATAAATAGAAATGTTTCTATGAGCTATTTTAATATAAGAGCATGGGATTTTTTCACAATTAGCAAAAATAATTATTACCTATTTTGTACCTTTATGAAACTATGGAAAATAAAGGAGCTAAGAAAAAGATAAGGAAATAGAAAATATGCTTATCATTCTTAAAGTGATATGTTGTTTGATAAGTCATTACGCTTCTTTAGGGTTATTGCTTAGGATATCAAAGAAAACCGCATGCCAATTATTCCAGCCTTTGAAGTACAAAGCCGTAGTTGAAAGCAAAGTACTCTACGATGAGCCATTAAAACAACTGGAGAGGAAAAAAGTGGAAAAAATATCTTTTTCCACTTTTCTTATTTTTTTATTGGATTCGACCACTTGCATGAGCAAGCATAGTATAAACTTTTCCGGTATCTGATATCAGGTATTTGCGAACTGAGCTGGAAGAACCAGAACTACGCGATATATCACGTAAGAGCTTTTCGAAATCTGTAACATATTGATTCATTGAACGTTTAAACTCAAAATCGCTCATATATTTTCTCTTAATCATTTCAAATATTTTTTGTCCATTTAAGGTATAAAGGCGTTCTGTTACGATGTTTTTTTGTCCACGTTGATAATGATCCCATAGCTCAACAATGGCATTGTGATTAATAGCTTGCACTATACCAGAAGCTAATGAATTAAGAGAGCTGTTTGCAGGAGATGGTTTTGTTTGCACTGATGTTAAAACATCATCACTAGGGGGAGCATCATAAAACGTTTCTTCACGTGAAGCTCTTTCTAAGAGATTTGATACCCATTTGTTTGGTCTTTTTTTGCTTTGATCTTGTTGCAAAATAGGCTTAGGTGGTACAATCTTTTTAACGGACTCGGTGGAATTGTCACTTCTTTGATTAAACATTGATGATGTAGGAAGTTCTGATATCAGCTGTTTTTTTGCGCTCTTTTGATCATTTTGTATAACACTGACTAGATCTTGTAACGCTGTAATCTGTTCATTCAAAGCTGTGCGAATTGTTTGCGTTGTTTCTTTTGTCTTTTCTGGAAGTTTTTTAACATTTTCATTGATATCATTATTAATCTTTGAAAGCTCTAAACGAACTTCATCAGCGGAGCGACGTATGTCTTCTGCTGCTTCTGAAAAACGCGTCGATGCTTCACTAACAAGCCTATTAAGTGATTGTTGGAATGAATTTGTGGAGTTACGTGCATTCTTATCAGAGCGTTCAAGTGCTGAGTTGAAGATTTTTTCATAATGTCCAATCAATTGATTAATTTCATGAGACTTTGAAACAAGAGCATCGCTTAATACAGAAAGCATATTATGTTTTTCTTCAAGTGTTGCACTAAGTGAATTTTCAGACTGTTCAAGAACATGAATAGTTTGGGAAAGTGTTTTTGCATGTTCACCAAAACTGCTCGTTATATGATTAATTTGTTCAAAGGTATTCTTTGAAAGTCCTTGCAGAATTTCAACATTATTATTGAGCGCTTGATTTGAGGCTGACAAACGCTCTGCTACTTGGTCCGTGTTGCGGAAAAAATTATTCGCACTCTCATTAAACTGACCATCAATATTTTGAACAGCTGATAATAAAACATTACTATTTTCGTGAAAATTGTAAATTGATTGATTTAACTGTGTTAAGACGGATGAGACATTATTAACAAGTTCTTCCTTCATAACCGTTATTGTTTGAATTGTTTCAGAGTTAGCTTTGGTTAAGCTATTCACTAAAAATTCATTATGTGCATAAATTCTTTGTTCAGCTTCTTGTGTGGAGAGAGAGAGTTGTTCACCGATATGCTGTGTTAAAGAATCAATTGATTCTGTCGTATTTTGCGCTGCTTGATTTAAGTGATTTGTCAGCTCTGTTATTTTTCCAACATGTTTTGAAATTTGTGTTGCTGTTTGATTTTCTGCATCTTCCAGATAGCTCGTTACATCAGAGAGCTGATACCCTAAATTATTTTTTAAATTTTGCATAGAGTGATGAAGAACATCACAGCGTTCATTAAGAACTTGCTCTATTGCTGTTGTTGATGTGTGAATGGTTTCATTCAATAATGCTTGTGCATTATGACTGGCTGTTGCGAAAGCTTCGACAGTATGCGCTGTTTGTTCAGACAGAACGGATAGAACTTTTTCACTGGTATCATAAACAGTTTTTTTGACATTTGATACAATGCGATTGCCTGATTCTGAGAGAATATTTTCTGCTTGTGTAGTAACATTTGTAACAGATGAAAGAATTTGTTCACTCGTAGAAGAAAGAATATCAGAAGCTTTTATAATCTTATTATGCAGGTTATCTGTAACTATATTAACAGAGTCTTCTAAGGTTACACGCATATTGTCAACACTGCTTTCCAGCGCTTGTTGAATTATCTGACTTTGCTCATTATTAAGCATGAGAGACGTTTTTAACGTGTCAGAACGTTCCTCAATAACAGATGTTTGCATATTAATGGCTTCACAGATTTGGCTAAATTTTTCAGATAATGTTTCCTCTAGCGTTGTTGTTCGTTCAAAAATTTTGTGTGCACGATCTTCTAGATCTGTATCGAATGATTCCATACGTGTTTCAAGGGTTTCAAAGAAAACACCACTCGATTGAGAGAGAGTATTCTTTAAAATTTCGGCATGGCTTTCAAGGTTTTTGATATGATCTTGAACCGTTTCAGTAATATTCTTATTATTGGCGACAATTGCACTCTCAACTAAATCTATTTGTTGTTTCAATGCAACATCGACACGTATATCACTTTTTGCAATGAGGTTATGGATTGTTTCCATGCGTTGCTCAAGTGTGCGTGCTTGATCGGCAAGAACTTCATTGAGAGAAAAACTATTAATCGCTAAAGAGTCACGCAGAGCATCGGCACGGATATCAATATTTCTCGCTTGTGCTTCTAAAGCATCTTGGGTTGTATTGCAGCTTTGTACAATGACATCTTGTAGTTTTTCAGTGCATTGAATGATGTTTGTGATATGATTTTCAGCTTGTTTATCAACGACTTGAATATTGTCAGCCAAAACTTTTTCAATATGAGAAGTATTTTGGGACAAGACATCAATTTGATTTCTTAATGTATCCGCAATTTTATTCTTCTCGTTATCGAGCATATCTGCCATAAGAGCTCGTTGATCAGAAAGTTGTACTTTAAGATCTTGTGAACGTTCTTGTATGATATCAACAATGGCATTGTCGACATACTGAATTTCTTCTCTCAGACTTTCTTTACTTTTATCAATTGCAGAAAGAATAGCTTCACGTCCATTTGTAAATGCATGGGTAATGTCTGCTGTTTTTTCTTGGAGGTTTTCATTTATTTTCGAGACATGAGATTCCAAGAAGTTACCAAGCTTTTCAGCATTATCCTCTAAAGCCTGACTGCGTTCTATAAAGGAATCAATGATGGAATCACTATGTTCTTTAAGAGAAAGATCAACAGTTGCTAAACGTTGTTCAAAGGCTCCAATTGCTTGCGAGGTTACGTTATCAAATTTAGAAGAGAGTTTATGTGCTTGGTCGTCGAGCTTTAAGATCTTCTCATCAAAGTTCTGTAGAGATTGATTATTACGATCAATAAGAGCTTTATCTAAGGCTTTAAACTTTTCATCGACAGCGTGCAAAGTTTGATCTGTTACTGCTTGTATATGTGTTGCAATTTTAGCAACATGTACTTCCGCTTTTTCAGCTGTTTCATTAAAGGTTTTTTCTATTTGCTTTTCATTATGATCAAATCGTTTTGCAAAACCATCGAAGTTTTTTCCTAATTCATGAAAAAAATCTGTGTTTTTCTGCTGAATTTGTGTTGTTGTTTCGTTAAATTTTTCAACAAGCTGATTTGTTACGCCATCACCGGCATAGGAAAGTTTTTCAACAAGGTCTTCACCTTGTTTTTGTAAAGTTTGAGAGAGAGTTTGTGCAAGCTTTTCAACATTGGTTACAATTTTAGAGGTAACTAAACCAAATTCATCACTCAGTTGTTCTTGGGTTCCTTTAATTGTTGATTGTACGCGATCTGCGTGATTCAAAATGGCGATGCGTTCATTGCTCAATTCTTTGATTAATGTGTGAATACGTGATTCATTCTCAGCATAGGCTTGTTCTAGGTTGTGAACTTCACCTTGTATGATTGCTTCAAGTTCAACAGCACGTCCGAGGGTACGTTCAATACCTTCGTTCATTGCCGCTACTTCTTCACGAATGGTTTGCCCTATAGCAATAGCTTGTTTTTCAGATAAATGTTGTGGTTCACTAAGGCGTTGTGCAGCATTTGTCATAAGAAGAGCAATGTTATGCAAGTCGTTTGAACGTTTTGTTAATTGAGCAACGCCCCAAGATATAAGGATAGGAATTGCTGTTCCGGCTGCTACAGCGAGTCCTGTTGGGGATGTAACAAAAGTGCTAATATTGGATAAGGAGCTGAGTCCGGTAGGTGCGAGCTTATGCGCAATAAAAGCTCCTCCCGTTGCCCATAAAGCACTAAGCGCTGTTGTATACCAGTAGACTTGAGAAGAAGAACGCTGCTTTAATAGTCCAAAATTTACAGGGGTTGTTATATCATCATTTGCAGGAAGAAGTTTTGTAGACAACAATGTATTATGAACAGTTCCACCTGAAATATCAGGTGAAGGTTTTGGAGCAAAAAGCTGTTCAACAACGGATTTATCAACAACAGCTTCATCATGAATATTAGAAACAAAAGTTGACGTACCGTTTTCAGCAAAGAATTCTTCTTCTGCCATTGCAATTTTTTGAATCAGATCATCGACATTAACAATATTTTCAGAATTATTGGATGATATTGTTTCAAATTCTGTGTCATTGAAATCAAAGTTCATAGCTTTCGTGAGGGCTTCTTCAACTTCAACTTCAAATGTTTGCAATTTGGTTCTGCGTGCCATACTCGCCTCGTACTCTTACAGACGGAAAAGGGATACGTCCTCTTCCACATAATTTCTACATACTAGCTGTTAATTATTTAGAAAGGAATATGCTTAGGGAAAAATTTTAAAAACTTATCAAGATAAAGTTAACGCGGTTTCTTATACCCTGTTTAAAAATGTTATAAAATATAGTAAAAACAATTTATTATTTGAATCTAACAAAAACAAAAATACTGTTTACAACTTGTGTTTATAAAAAACTTTATAAGCCGCTAGTCTTTGAAATAAGGATAATTTAATAGCGGTTATATATACAGTAGGGTGGCGAATACCTCTCTATTAATACCGATGATCGTTCATAAATATTGTTGTCCGTTTACTTTATTGATTCTAAATGAAGCAGATTCATCATCACATATAGTCTGTAATAGCTTAGGATGTATGAAAGTGTGCCTTTGAATTGTAAGATTATAAAAGAGTAAACGTGGAAAAATTTTTAATTTAATATAGCTTTTCGTAAGTTGCGCTTTATTATTGCCTTAAAGAGCCGTTTTTTCTCTAATTTCAGTTGTTTGTTGCTAAATTTTGAAGCTTCTACGTTGACAATTGGATATTTTTCAGTCGATATGCATGCACGAATATTTTATGCAATCGAGATGAAGGTGTAAGAATAATGGCAGAGCGATCACAACACCTGCAAGATGTGTTTTTAAATACGGTGCGTAAGCAAAAAATTTCCCTTACAATTTTTCTTGTCAATGGCGTTAAACTCACAGGTATTGTAACTTCATTTGATAATTTTTGTGTTCTTTTACGCCGAGATGGACACGCGCAATTGGTTTATAAGCATGCTATTTCTACGATTATGCCTGGACAGCCTGTACAGATGTTTGAGGGTGAAAGTCCTGAGTAAACATATCATTTTAAGATAGACCTCTTATCCCATTTTAAAAGTACTTAGATTGCTATGATAAATGAAAATGAGAGATTAGGAGGGATATTTTCGCAGAATACAGGACAGGTGCGCGCACTTGTTTTGATACCGATTTTTCAAGAAAATAGAAGTGAAAGCTCTTTGAGAGAATGTTCTATATCTTCTCGTGTTAAAGAATCATTAGGCTTAGCGCGTGCTATAAGGTTAGAAGTTGTTAATTATGAAACGATTAATATTGCAACGCCTCGCTCTGCAACTCTCTTTGGAAAAGGTAAAGTAGATGCGTTAACCTGTTACATAGATGAATATTCTATTGAGCTTGCGATTGTAGATCACTTTTTAACACCAGTACAGCAGCGTAATTTAGAAAAATTATGGAATTGCAAAGTTATCGATAGAACGGCTTTGATTCTTGAAATTTTTGGGGATCGTGCACGAACAAAAGAAGGAGTTTTGCAAGTAGAGTTAGCGCATTTGTCCTATCAAAAAGGGCGACTTGTGCGTAGTTGGACGCACTTGGAAAGGCAACGGGGGGGGCGTGGCTTCTTAGGTGGACCTGGTGAAACGCAAATTGAAGCAGACAGGCGTCTTTTACAAGAGAAAATTATTCGTATTCGACGCGAATTGGAAACGGTTATTAAAACACGTGCACTTCATAGAGCAAAAAGGAAAAAAACATCTTATCCTGTTGTGGCACTGGTAGGATATACGAATACAGGAAAATCAACTCTCTTTAACCGTTTAAGTGGTGCAGATGTTTTAGCAAAGAATATGTTATTTGCAACGCTTGATCCGACTTTGCGCAAAGTTGTTCTTCCCCATGGAAAAACTATTCTTTTGTCTGATACTGTAGGGTTTATTTCTAACTTGCCAACAAATTTGATTGCAGCTTTTAGAGCAACGCTTGAAGAAGTGGTTGAAGCGGATCTCATTCTTCATGTAAGAGATATGTCAGATCTTGATCATCGTGCACATGCTCAAGATGTTTTAGAAGTGCTTTCAAGTCTTGATATCGATATTGATGATATGGAGCATATCATAGAAGTTTGGAATAAGATTGATATGTTGGATGAGCAGGCATTGAATGTTTTACAAACAAGCGCAAAAACACGATTAAATCCTGCTCTCATGGTATCAGCGCTTAAGGGGGATGGACTCGATCAATTATTAAGAGCCATTGAAAAGCGAATTTTTGGAGAGGTGCAAAGCATTGAATATCTTTTAAAACCTCATGAAATGTCGCTTATCGATTGGTTTTATGAAAACTCTGCGGAAATAATGCAAGAAGGACATGATGATGGGTCTGTTACCATTAGAGCCGTTATTACTTCTGAAGCAAAAAAACAATTAGAGAACATCAAAAAAAATATGAATTAAGTTCTTTAAAGTTATTGCTGAACATTTGTGCTTAAATTTTATGTTTTTATTATCTGAAAATAATATGACAGCAAGTTAAGAGGATAGTTACTACTTTCTCTTAATAAAACAATATGAAGAAGTATTTTGCTGGTTAAAATAAAGATGAGTCTTAAGTGTAATAAAAGACTATTCGTACGTACCGTATGGCGAAGCATTTTGATTGTTTTGCTATTACAAGTGCTATGTATATCTTTGATTTGGTTGTATTATTTTGTCCAACCCCGTGGTTACCAAGCAACTTTAATATTTTCGTTATCTGATTCTGTAGGAAAACCATTACCAATCAAAAAGCAAGACAATGTTATCGCCTTTTTGTTTTCACAGCCTATGTTCTTCAATGATTCGCAATTTTCTTTAAGTGCTTTTAATAAGAAAAAAAATCATGAAAATATCCGTTTATCGCGTCGTGGTGATTTTATCGATTTGACTTTTGAAGCTGAGACACTTGAAGCAGCTCAACGTGGGTTGGAAACTTGGTTTTCCGCATTTTCACAAGCAATCATAAAACAGAAACAATTCTTGTTAAATGATAAATTAGAAGACAAACAATATGATAATACTACAATCGTTAATATCGTGCAGGGATTTCGTACATCTGTTGAGTCTTTTATTCAGCATGGTGTAAAACAAACAGAGCTTCATGATCTTTCTATGCAATTAACGGAAGCAACTTTAAAGCGTATTCATTTAACAAGTTTGAATTCAACGATTAACATGATGCGTGAAAAGGGACAGTCTTTATTGTCTTTATCGTTTATTGCAGGTAATTCAGCAATTGTTGCTCTGGAATCTAAACGTGATCTTTTGGAAACGCAAAGAGCACATATGGCGGTGCAATTGGGGTGGACACATCCTCAAATTAAAGCAATGACTGCGGAATTAGAGACAGTTTCCCACCAATTAAAAAATAAAATTTTACAAATCGTTTATCAAGTTCATTCAGATGAGGTTATTGCAACAGAATTAGAAAAACAGCTCAAAAAAAGAATGAACTTTTTTGTAAAAGATCAATCCCAATCTTTGAATGAAATATTTAACGAGTTTGAAAATAAAATAAAAGCAGCAGTCGATGCACAAAATAAAGCGATGAGCAAGTCTGCTCAACGAAGAGAAAAAATAATTGGTTCATATCGGAGATTGAGTGATGATTCTCTTCTCTTACAAAATACAAATATCCACGTGGTTATGCCAACAACGTTAGCACCAATTTCTTTTATGGCTCTTTATGGAAAAAATATTCTTGTGAGTGCATTGGCTAGCTTCCTTACTCTTTTACTAGGAATATTGTTATTTTATCCGTGCTTTAAAAGCAAAAAAGATCAACCTTCAGGAGAGGATTTGAGATCAAAAGAAAATGCTCTTAAGAAGAACGAGAGTATTTTAGTCTCTCAAGAAATGAAAAATCTTGAAGCTTTTATTACGATAGAGGGATTATCTGATGTTTTGAAATGGCGTGCTTCAACCATTATTTCAATCATTGGACCAGAGGCTGCACGGACAGCGGCGAAGCTTTCACTTCATCTCACAAAAGAGAACAAAACAATTTTGTTGGTCGATATTTCTGGTCAACAAATAGAGAAAGTCATTGGTCCACATCGCGGACTGAGTGATATTTTAACGGGCAATGCCCAGTTGCATGATGTTATTTACCGTGATTATGATACGGGAGTTGATATTCTTCCTCAGGGGTTAACAAGTGCTATTTCTGCACAAGATTTTTCAAATGACATTTCTCATATATTACAAGAATTTAAAAAAGAATATGATTTTATCATCCTAGAGATGGCAAGCGAACCAAAATATGGATTTGAGCAATTTGCAGAGCTAACAGACTATTATATTTGTAATACTGTTCTTAATGAACAAGAATGGATGATGCGGATGGTAAGCAGTTTTCCAAAGACTGTTTATCGCGTTGTTGCATCATAAACTTTGTAAAAAAGAAATATGTATCGCATGTTATAGTGGTACGCTTGTTTTTTGCTAAAGTTATAGTACATACTAGAATACACAAAGATTTGATGTTTAAATTTTAAAATGTATTGTAGTTGGAGAGAAGCGTGGGGCAATCAGAGATGGCAGTAAAGAGATTAAACAATAGCATTTTAACGCCCGTGCAAAAGAAAAATAGAAAACAAATACAGGTGTGGCTTTACTCTATTTTATTGCTTTGTTTAGCAATTGTCTTAGTAGGTGGCGCTACTCGTTTGACGGGATCAGGATTATCTATAACGGAATGGAAGCCAATACACGGCGTTATTCCACCGATTGGTGTGGATCAATGGCAAGAGGAATTTTTAAAATATCAACAGATAGCACAATATAAGCTGCTTAATCCTGATATGACCTTAAGTGCTTTTAAGGTCATTTTTTGGTGGGAATGGGCGCATCGTGTTCTTGGGCGTCTTGTTGGTCTTGTCGCTTTATTGGGGCTCATTTGGTTTTGGGTGACTAAGCGTGTTGAAAAAAATATCTTACTCCCGCTTATTGTTGTGCCTATTCTTATCGCCTTTCAAGGCTTTATTGGTTGGTGGATGGTTGCCTCAGGGATTGGGCAAAGTAATTTAACAAGTGTGAGCCAATATCGTTTGGCATTTCATCTTATGACGGCATGTTTTGTTATTGTTTTTGTTACTTATTTATCTCGAGGACTTGCAGAGTACTCAGAAAAGCTAGCAAATCAAAAGGTGCAATATTTTGCGGCTTGGCTTGTTGTTCTCGTCTTGATAGAGATTTATTTTGGAGCTTTGGTTGCAGGGCTTCATGCTGGAAAAGTCTATAATACATGGCCTCTTATGGATGGGCAGATTATTCCTGATGGGTTGTTGCAGCTTCGTCCTGTTTGGCTCAATTTATTCGAAAATTCCTTAATGGTTCAATTTATTCATCGGGTTTTTGCTTATTTTTTATTTATTATCTCAGTTATTCATGCTTTCTACGTACAAAAAAATGTTCCACATTCAACCCATTCTCGTCGTGCATTTCTTATCTGTGTTATGATTATTATCCAAGCACTCTTGGGTATCTTAACACTGTTACATGAGGTTCCGATAAGTTTAGGGCTCATTCACCAAAGTATGGCACTAGCAGTGTTGTGTTTTGCGGTTGCGCACTGGCGAGCAACGAAAGGGGCATATCGCGTTGTTGAGTAAAAGTTTGTATTTAGGGAGTTTTAGTCGCTTGAAAGCATTAAGTCGAGGTTCTGGATAGCCGCAGCTGATGCGCCTTTTCCTAAATTATCGAATATGGCGCTGAGATTAAAAATACCTTCACGATCATTTCCAAATACGAACAGTTTCATATCATCTTTATTGGCTAAACACTCTGGATTAAGTCTTTGAAGTGAAGCAGTTTCTTCTTGTGATGCAACTAAAATGGTATTTTGTCCATCGTAATGGTTTGCGAGAATTTCGCGCAAATCAGAACAGTTTGCTGATTTTGTGAATAAATGGCGATGCAGAGGAAGATTCACAATCATTCCCTGAGGAAAACGACCAACACTTGGTATAAAAATTGGGGTTTGGTTGATTTGTCCATAGATTTTAATTTCTGGCACATGTTTGTGTTCAAGATTAAGACCATAGATAAAATAATTTTCCTGAATATTTTGTTGAGATTGATTTTCCATTTGTAAAATCAACTGTTTTCCACCACCGGTATAGCCGGAGATTGCATTAATTGAGATGGGATAATAGGCGTCTAGCAGTCCTGCTTCACGGAGTGGGCGAATCAAACTAATGGCACCGGTAGGGTAGCATCCGGGATTGGTTACATAATGTGCTGCTTGGATGCACTTTCTTTGTCCTGCTGTCATTTCAGGAAAACCGTAAACCCAGTCTGGTGCAACACGGTGGGCTGTCGAGCTATCAATAATCCTAATGTTTTTATTTTTTTTAAGCCAATGAACTGTTTCGCGTGCAGCATCATCTGGAAGACACAAAATAGCAATATCGGCTTGATTAAGATAGTCTTGTCGCAGATGAACATTATGGCGATCTTTATGAGCAAGAGAGAGTAGTTTTAAATCTGTACGCCCCTCTAAGCGTTTTTGTATTTGTAGTCCGGTTGTGCCATGTTCACCATCAATAAAAACTTTGGTTAGCATTCTTATTTGCCTTGTATTAACTTTGCCTATTATATTCAGCTTTTCACATTATAAATTATTTTTAATCATTAAATTATTGAATTTCTTTAGATTATAGATACCTTTTGTAAAAGGTGTAAACAAATAAGAGTGTAAAAAAGAAATGTAATCTCATTTTTACCATTCTTGAGAGGGAAGTTTTTCGCTGTTTTTATAACAAAGAGTAAGATAAATATTTGCATCATTATTTTTGAGTGTAAGTGGTTTAAAATGTTTGGTTTGCATGGTTTGCTGTGTTATCGTTCAGTGACTTTATTTTTTTTATGTTAGGAACGTGTTTTATGACCCAGCAAGCAAGTGACGCAGAAAAGCGCTTTTTTAATGATAATTTACAAACTGTTGATGGTGCAATCTTTGATGCAATTAGAGGGGAGTTTGAGCGTCAACAACATGAAATTGAGCTGATTGCTTCAGAGAATATTGTTTCAAGAGCGGTCCTTGAAGCGCAGGGGTCTGTTTTGACTAATAAGTATGCAGAAGGTTATCCAAGAAAGCGCTACTATGGCGGGTGTCAATTTGTTGATGTCGTTGAAGATTTAGCCATTGAAAGGGCAAAACAGCTTTTTGGTGCTGCTTTTGCGAATGTACAGCCTAATTCTGGTAGCCAAATGAATCAAGCTGTCTTTTTAGCTTTACTTCAGCCTGGTGACACATTTATGGGATTAGACTTAAATGCTGGTGGTCACCTTACGCATGGTTCATCTGTTAATATGTCAGGAAAATGGTTTGATGTTGTTTCCTATGGTGTGCGTCAAGAAGATCAGATTATTGATATGGATGAGGTTGAGCAGCTTGCAAAAGAACGTAAGCCCAAACTTATTATAGCGGGTGGCTCATCTTATCCACGGTTATGGGATTGGAAACGATTCCGTGAAATTGCAGATGAGATAGGTGCTCATTTACTCGTTGATATGTCTCATATTGCCGGTCTTGTTGCTGGTGGCGTGCATCCTTCACCTGTTCCACATGCGCATATTGTAACAACAACAACACATAAGTCGCTTCGAGGTCCTCGTGGTGGTTTAATATTGACAAATGATGAGTCTTTATCCAGAAAAATTAATTCTGCAATTTTTCCTGGTCTTCAAGGTGGTCCTTTAATGCATGTAATTGCCGCAAAGGCTGTTGCATTTGAGGAGGCTTTGCGTCCCTCTTTCAAGAGTTACAGTGCCAATGTGGTCGCTAATGCGAAAACTTTAGCAAAAATATTACAGAGTAATGGTTTTAATATTGTTTCTGGTGGTACAGATAATCATTTGTTGTTGGTTGATTTACGTTCCAAAAATCTAACAGGTAAACGTGCTGAATTGGCTTTGGGGCGCGCTCATATTACCTGCAATAAAAATGGTATTCCTTTTGATCCTGAAACGCCATCTATAACATCGGGAATTCGCTTGGGATCACCTGCTGCCACAACACGTGGTTTTTTAGAAAAAGAGTTTATTCAAGTTGGTCATCTGGTTTCAGAAGTTCTTGATGGTCTTCGGAGCGCAAAAAGTGATGAAGATAATTGTGCCGTTGAAATGGCTGTTAAGAAAAAGGTAAAAGATATAACGAGTCAATTTCCTCTTTACTCTTATCTTAGTACTCGTTAAGGACACAAAAGATGCGCTGTCCTTACTGCCAATATGAGGATACACAGGTTAGAGATTCACGTCCAGCAGAAGAGGGGGCAGTGATTCGCCGCCGTCGTGTGTGTTCCGTTTGTGGTGGTCGTTTTACAACTTTTGAACGTGTTCAGTTGCGTGAGCTCTTGGTTGCTAAAAAAAGTGGACGATGTGAACCATTCGATCGTGATAAGTTAATGCGATCAGTTGATGTGGCTGTACGTAAGCGCAATATTGATCCTGATCATATTGAACGAGCAATTTCTGGCATTGTGCGCCAGCTTGAAAGTTTGGGAGAACCAGAGATTGCTTCAGAAAAAATTGGACATCTTGTGATGGAAGCATTGAAAAGAATTGATGATATTGCTTATATTCGTTTTGCTTCTGTGTATCGAGATTTTCGTAATGCAAGCGATTTTCACGATGTTATAGATGAATTGTCAAAGGGTATCGCGGATACAGAATCTCGTTTTGATGAATAAAAAAGTGCAAGATGAACGGTTTATGGCTGCAGCTATTCGTTTAGCAGAACGTCATGTCGGTCTTACAGGTGAAAATCCTTCCGTTGGTACGTTAATTGTGCGAAACGATAATAGTGCGGGGGCATTTATTGTTGGCTATGGCGTAACAGCTATTCATGGGAGTCCTCATGCGGAAGTGCAAGCTTTACATATGGCTGGTTCTTTAGCTCAAGGAGCGACTGCTTATGTTACTTTAGAACCTTGTGCGCATTATGGAAAAACTTCGCCGTGTGTGAATGCACTCATTGATTCAGGTGTTTCTCGAGTTGTTGTTGCGCTGACTGATTGTGACAAGCGTGTTGATGGTCATGGTATTGCTCTTTTGCGAGCAGCGGGTATTGAAGTGGTTGAGGGCATTTTAGCTGAAGAGGCTTTTGAATCTTTATGGACACATTGGTGCATAAGGAAGATACAACGCTGTGCGGTTACTTTTAAAATGGCAATTTCTGCTGATAATGGTGTTGGAAAAAGAGAAAAGGGCAACGTAAAAATTAGTGGAACACTTTCTCATGCCCATACGCATATTCTACGTGCTCAAAATAATGCTATCCTCGTTGGTATTGGTACTATATTAGCAGATGATCCACAACTCAATTGCCGCTTGCCAGGGATGGAGCTGCGCTCACCAATTCGTATTATTTTGGATGCAGATTTATCTATCCCCTTTGATGCAAAAGTTGTCCAAACAGCCATGAAAATTCCTACATGGGTTATTTGTGATGTGGATCTTTCAAAGAAAAGCAAAAAAAATGCATTGGAGCAATATGGTGTGTCTGTTTATTCGGTAGAGATGAACAATGGTTGTGTAAAACCCTTTGCTCTTTTACAGATGCTTTATAAACATGGGATTAATAGTGTTTTATTGGAAGGGGGCGTAAAGACAGGGGAAAAGTTTTTGAATGCTGGTTGTGTGGATCATTTGATATGTTTTTATGCCCCCGTTATTTTAGGCGAAGGTCGTGTTGAAGCCCCTCATTTTGGAAATTATCTCTCGCAATTTCATAAGGTTGAATCAAGAATGTTTGGAAATGACCGTTTTTATAAATGGAGACGTAAGACATTATGTTCACAGGAATTATAACGGATATTGGTTGTATTGAAGATGTTCAACCTTTAAAGCAGGGGATGCGTTTAAAGATTTCTACACGCTATGCTATAGAAAGTTTAGCAATTGGCGCATCAATTGCTTGTTCAGGAATTTGTCTGACAATTGTAGAGCGGGGGGTACAACAAGCGACTGCTGGTTGGTTTGCTGTAGAAGCATGGGAAGAAGCATTGCGTTTGAGTAATCTTGCACAATGGACAAAAGGAACTTTTGTTAATTTGGAACGTTCGCTTCGATTAGGTGATGAAATGGGAGGACATTTGGTTTCTGGTCATATTGATGGTTTGGCTGAAATTATTGATCAAAAAAATGAAGGGGATGCAATTCGTTTTTATTTAAAAGTTGCAAGACAATTTATGCCTTTCATTGTCAATAAGGGATCTATTGCACTTAATGGGGCATCTTTGACTGTTAATGGTGTTGAGGATTGTGTTTTTGATGTTCTTATTATTCGCCATACACTCGAAATGACAACGTGGGGACAAGCTAGAATTGGAGATCGGGTCAATTTGGAAATTGATCAACTTGCTCGTTATGCTGCGAAACTTTTTGCTTTAAAAAGAGAAGATGAATAAGCCAAAACTCTATTGATCGTTTTCAGAATTTTATGCTTTATAACCTTGATTTTTTTTGATTCGTTTTTGTGGAATTCCATTATGAAGAAAGAGATACGTAAAAAGCCTCACGTATTGATTGTTGAAGCACGTTTTTATGAGGGGATTTCTGATGCGCTTTTGAGAGGTGCAGTGAATACTTTGCAAAAAGCTGAAGCAAGTTATGATGTTGTAACGGTTCCTGGAGCATTAGAAATACCAAGTGCAATAGCTTTTGCTGAACAAAATAACATATCTTATGATGGTTATGTTGCTCTTGGTTGTGTTATTCGGGGCGAAACATATCACTTTGAAATTGTTGCTAATGATTCTTGTCGTGCATTGATGGATTTAACTGTTCATCAGCATTTGGCTATTGGAAATGGTATTTTGACTGTTGAAAACGAAGAACAAGCATGGGTGCGTGCAAAACTAGATGACAAAAATAAAGGTGGTTTTGCGGCTGAAGCTGCTTTATGTATGATCGCTCTAAAAAAGAGATTTGGAGATAATCGTTAAATATGGCTGATATAAAAAGCAGACATTTTCCGCGTTCAGCCAATAAACGTGGAGCAGCAAGACTCGCTGCAGTTCAAGCCCTCTATCAAATGGATATTGTGGGTTCGGGGGTGATGGAAACAGCAGCTGAGTATGAAGCTTATCGTTTGGGAAAAGATATCGATGGAGACCAGTATCTTGAAGCTGATTTTCAATGGTTTTTGGCTATTATAACGGGTGTTGTAAAAGATCAAAAGCAGCTTGATCCTCTGCTTCATCAACAGCTTTCTGCTGAGTGGTCTCTTTCACGTCTTGATTCTATATTGCGAGCAATTTTACGAGCAGGTTTATGGGAGCTGATCAACCGTAAAGATGTTCCTGTTGCGGTTGTCATGAATGAATATGTTGACATAGCGAAGGCGTTTTTTGAAGGTGATGAGCCAAAACTTGTTAATGCAGTTCTCGACAGTATGGCAAAAAAAGTCCGCCTATAAGAGCTAAAAATCCCCCTATTATTAGGTCTGATAGTATCAGACCTAATAATATTGAGACGGTATGTAGACTATATGATTTAGTTATGGGGTGGCAAATTCGCAGGGCCTTTTATAATTTGAATTAAGAAAGGATGTTCCTTTGTTACAGTTGGCGTTGTTTGTGTAATAAAATCAAATACTTGACCGTCTTGTAATCCGTAATTAGCAACTTTTGCAACCTGATTATTTTTATTGAAGTAAATGGCTAAAACTTTGCGATCAATAATCTTTGTTTTCATAAACTGCATCCCACGATAGCGTGTCTGTGAGATGTAATAAAAAACTTCATTATCATATTTTGTTTTTAATGAAGGGGTCCCTAAAGTTAAAAGAACTTGCTCTTGACTTGAGCCAATAGCAATAGAACTTAGAGCATTTTTATCAAGAACATAGCCCTCTCTATAAATTTGGCTCGAACCTGAAGAATCGAGAAGACTACATCCCGCAAGCATTCCTATGCTTGCTATTGATAGACCAATCAATAATTTACGTTTGATTAAGGCTATTATGTGAGGCATTTGAAACAATGATATCTCCTTTTTATACTGAGGTGTAGGACAAGAAGGCAACCTCAAGTTTTTTCTTTTTAGCTTAATCTACCGTAGCTTACACTGAGTTTCCCTGTTATAAGCCAAATTATGCCATATAGAATTTCTTTAGAAAAGAAAAAAATGCATGAATACTTGAGATAAATAAAAACACAGTATTTTATGCGTTTTTATGTTTGGGAGTTGTCAATGAATGTTCAAAATGTTCCTCAAATGACATTTGCTTTGGCTTATCCAATATCCGTACGTTCTCTACCTGCTAAAGGTATAAGGGTTTATCTTTGTGCAAACAAAAAAGAATGTACACATTTAGCTCAGAACCATGATTTAATTGAAGTAAAATCTTGTGAGGGAAATTTCCATATTTTCCCGTGGAAAAAACGCGGAGTGCGTATAAAAGGTCTGTTGCAAGCGCGTATACTACAGTTATGTGTTGTTACATTAGAGCCATTAGAAAATATCCTTTGTGAAAATATTGAGGTTGTTTTTGTTCCTGAAGATTCAAATTTGATGAAGCCCAAAATATCAGAGGATACAGGAGAATTGTTTTTAGATGTGGAGGGGCTTGATACTCCTGAAGTGTTTTATGATGATAAAATTGATATTGGTGCAATCATGGAAGAGTTTTTTGAGTTGTCTATTAATCATTATCCACGTAAAGAGGGGATAAAGATGGATATGGTTGAAAATTTAGAAGAAGCAGAGCGAAAATTCTCGCCATTTTCTGTTTTGAAAAATTGGAAGTGATTGTAAAAACATAAAAAAAATATCTATATTTATTGTATGCTAAACGGTATTTTCTGCGGAGCGGTTTTTGCAAAATTTGCTTTGTGAGTGTTCAGGAGCCAAAATCATAATATGTGTTTAAAGATGTAAATGAAAAGATGTAGGATATGCAAGCGTGATTAGAATTTCTGTGGATGTCATGGGCGGTGATTACGGTCCAGAAGCAGCTATTGCAGGAGCAGCAATTGTACAAAAATATTTATCAAATATTTATTTTCTGTTTTATGGAATAGAGGAGGCTGTTCGTCCGGTTTTAAAAAAATATCCTTGTTTGGATTCTGTATCGTGCTTTTTCCCTACAGAAAGTTATACACGCATGGATGAAAAGCCAAGCCAAGCACTTCGTAATGGACGTGGTAAATCATCAATGTGGTACGCCATTGAAGCGGTAAAAAATGGTGAAGCTGATGCTTGCATTTCTGCTGGTAATACGGGTGCACTCATGGCCATGTCTTATTTTTGTTTGAAAATGCTAGCAGAGGCTGAACGTCCTGGTATTGCGGGTATCTGGCCAACACTTCGCAGTGAGAGTATCGTTTTAGATATTGGAGCAACAATTGGTGCTTCTGCTAGTCAGTTGGTTGATTTAGCGGTTATGGGAGCGGGTATGTTTCGCGCTTTATATCACACTGAAAGACCAAGTGTTGGGCTTTTAAATGTGGGGGTGGAAGAGGTTAAAGGACTTTATGAAATAAAAAAAGCAGGAATGATATTGCGTGAAGTACAATTAGAAGGATTGGAATATAAAGGATTTGTTGAGGGAAATGACATTGGAAAAGGAACAGTCGATGTTGTTGTAACAGAAGGGTTTTCTGGTAATATTGCTTTAAAAACCGCAGAAGGAACTGCGCGACAGATAGGAGAGATTTTAAACTCTGCACTGCGCAGTTCTTTTTTAACATCTCTTGGTTATTTTTTATCGCGGGGTGCTTTTCGTATACTAAAACATAAAATGGATCCCGATAGGGTGAATGGAGGAGTGCTTTTGGGGTTGAATGGTGTTGTGATCAAAAGCCACGGGAGTGCTAATGCTAACGGTTTTGCTTCTGCTATCCGCGTTGGTTATGAGATGGTGAATAATGGACTTTTACAAAAAATAACGGCTGATTTACGGCGGTTTCATGAGAATAAAGAAACACTTTTTGACCAAGAAGATGAAGCGGTGATGAATGGAGAGTCCTTATGATAAGCTCTTATAATAGAAATGAAAAATTTGAAGAAAAGGTAAGAGCTGAATGATTCGGTCAATTATAAGTGGTGTAGGAAGTGCTTTGCCGAAGAGAAGTTTATCAAATGATGAGATTGCAAAGTTTGTTGAAACGTCAGATTCATGGATTGTTCAGCGTACAGGAATACGCCGACGTTATATTGCCAGTGAAAATGAAACAACTGTTTCTTTAGGAGTTGAGGCTGCGCAAGCAGCACTTACAAATGCCGGTTTAACAATAAAAGACATTGATTGTATTATTTTAGCAACGTCCACCCCGAATCGTACTTTTCCTGCTTCTGCTGTTGAAATTCAGCGTGCTTTGGGAATGAGCCATGGCTTTGCTTTTGATGTTCAAGCTGTTTGCTCTGGTTTTATTTTTGCTTTAACAACAGGAGATTCTTATTTACGGTGTGGAGCGGCTAAAAGAATTTTAGTTATTGGATCCGATACATTTTCTCGGATTTTAGATTGGGAAGATCGTACGACATGTGTTTTGTTTGGTGATGGTGCGGGTGCTGCTATTTTGGAAGCACAAGAAATTGAGGGGGGGATTGCTTTTGAGCGTGGTATATTGTCTGCTAAACTGCGCTCTAATGGTGCTTATATAGATAAGCTATATGTTGATGGTGGACCTTCAACAACACAAACGACAGGCTATTTGCGTATGGAAGGACGAGAAGTTTTTAAATATGCTGTTGGTATGATAACGGATGTGGTTGATGATTGTTTTGCAGCTGCAGGTATGGATTGTTCACAACTAGATTGGTTTGTACCTCATCAGGCTAATAAGCGCATTATTGAAGCATCTGCTAAAAAACTGGGAATTTCACTAGATAAAGTTGTGATTACCGTTGATCAACATGGTAATACCTCTGCGGCATCAGTTCCGTTGGCTTTAACAACAGCTGTTTACGATGGAAAAATAAAAGAAGGAGATCTTATCATGTTAGAAGCCATGGGAGGTGGATTTACATGGGGGGCAATTCTTATTCGTTGGTAAATTATGGCTACTTGACCATATTTCAAGAAAACGTATAAGTCATTTTGTAATTTTTAATATTTTAATAGGTGGTTATAATGACAAGTAAGACAGTAACGCGTGCAGATTTAGCGAGCGTAGTTTGTAAAAGAGTGGGCTTGTCACATACTGAATCAGCAGCTTTAGTCGAATTGGTTTTGGATGAGATTTGCAACTCACTTGTAAGAGGTGAAGCGGTTAAATTATCTTCTTTTGCAACTTTTCAGGTTCGCAGTAAAAATGAACGTGTTGGACGCAATCCAAAAACAGGTGTTGAAGCACCTATTCCGCCGCGACGTGTTGTGACGTTTAAGGCTGCCAATGTCCTTAAACAGAGAATTTTAGATTCGCATCGTGCAAGACAGAAAAAATGATATCTCATAAATGAATGCCATGGTATGTTTGGTATTTGTTAAAAAAATGATAAAATAACGGTCTTTGTTTTTTAGAAAAAGACAGTTGTGTAAGTCGTCAATGGTGGTCTTATTTTTGACTAATCTTGTTGAGAAATTGAGACAGAATGAGTCATTGTAAAGTAATTTATTTTGTTTTAAATAAGGTGTTGCAAAATGGATAAAAGCTCTGATGCTTTTCGCACAATTAGCGAAGTAGCCGAGTTATTGGAGCTTCCGCAGCATGTCTTAAGGTTTTGGGAAACACGTTTTAGGCAGATTAAACCAATGAAACGTGGGGGAGGAAGGCGATATTATCGTCCGGTCGATGTTGATTTGCTCAATGGTATTAAGCAGTTATTATATGATCAGGGTTATACGATAAAAGGTGTGCAACGCCTTTTGAAAGAAAATGGTGTTGCTTTTGTGACTGCATTGGGTAATGGTGATCTTGATGCTATGAATGTGGTCATAGAGAAGAAACATGCAGGACAAACTTCTGAAAATGCTAGCAATAAGCCTAAGAAATCTTCTTTTGGGCTTTTGAGTTTCATGAGGAATGAGGGAGAAACATCTGTCGGTTCTGTGAATCTTTACAAAGATAAAACTGATAAAGCATTGTTGCAAGAAATCCTATTTGAACTCATTGAATGTAAGCGTGTTCTTGATAGAGCACGATAGCAATAATATTTTTGTTTTATATGTTGTTGCTTTTTTAGCAAAACGTGTGTTTTGAAATGGTTTTACAAATCAATATCTAGCGTCTAGCGCGGCAATGTGTTTCGTAGATATTTAGACGTTTTATGGGTGTGCCCAGAGGTTTTATACATTCAACGAATAGTAATGTATCGTATGTGTATATTTAACAAGTTTTTTATTTGATAAAATATGATGAGGGGAAAGAATAAACGCTGAGTTTTGCCATTTTTCTTTTATTTAGCTTTATAAAAGTTAAGGCAATATCTCATCAGTGTAGATTACAGGATGTAAAATGCCATTGGTTTATTAATTCATGTGATTGTTTTAAAGAGATGTTTCTTGAGGCTCCTTAAGCTTATTTTACCATGATACCTCGTGAATGATATAATGGTAAACCCGTTGAGTAACGCTATTTTTACACTTATGAAGGAGCAAGTCGGCATCATCATTATAAGTTTAGCCTGCCCTCAATGATTGCAACAATCTTAGCACTTGAGGCGGTTTATTGTGAGTATTTTAAAGTCCTTTCTCAATAATTTTTATCCACACACTCATTCCGCTTGTCTCGTGCAAGCGAATGATTTTGAAAGATACAACATAAACATATTTAAAATGAGAGAATTCTATGATATTCGAAACCTTCTTTAATATGAATAACGATATATTATCATTATAAATCAACATCTTGTCTTTTTTATAAGGGCTTATCTTACGAATAAGACATATCATTGTTCAGCTAATTTTACATATTTTTTATTAATAAATATAATCTTGTTTTCAGTCTTCTTGCTTGATGTCGCTATAATTATCGTAATGATCTATCCATGATAATAGCGCCATCTTTTCATTATAAAGGTAAAAGATTAATGTTATTATTAATATTCAATTGTCTATGATTTTTGCATTTAAACAGCTCATAGCTTACATTCAATTTTTTCACCAATCCACCTTGTAGAGAGTGATCACGCGATTCTTTCTGGTGATAGGTAGTTGTGCATGAAACAAAACGCACTACAACATCAAATTATTTCATTTTGTATAAAAATTGAAGATTTATAGTAAAAAATTAACGTATTACCATCTTCTGTGATGTTATGTATTTATTACACGCTGCAAATCCGGAGGTGTTGCTTCATTTGAGAGTTGCTTAATCACATCTTCTACAGATAAAAGGGTTTTATTTGTACTTCCTAAGCGGCGCATATTTACGCTGTTTGTTTCAGCTTCACGTTTACCACACACCAAAATTACGGGGACTTTTTGTAAAGAATGTTCTCGTATTTTATAGTTAATTTTTTCATTGCGGAGATCCATTGTTGCGGAAAGCCCAATAGCTCTAAGTTTTGCCGTTATTTTTTGGGCATATTCATTTGCTTCGGATGTAATTGTTGCAATAACAACTTGTTCAGGAGCAAGCCAAAGTGGCATATGTCCAGCAAAATTTTCGATTAATATACCGAGAAAACGCTCCATTGATCCAAAGATAGCACGGTGGATCATAACAGGTTGACGTTTTTCTGAATCTTTATCAATATAGAATGCACCAAAACGTTCGGGGAGATTAAAGTCTATTTGTGTTGTTCCACATTGCCATTCACGACCGATAGCATCCTTTAATGTATATTCAAATTTTGGACCATAAAATGCTCCTTCACCTGGAAGGATGCTTGTTTTGATTTGTCCTGCAAATTTTGTTTCAATTGTTTTAAGGACAGATTCCATGATACTTTCTGCATGATCCCATAATGCATCAGATCCAACTCGTTTTTCTGGACGTGTTGAAAGCTTAAGACTGATTTCTTTAAAACCAAAATCAGCATAAGTTGATAAAATAAGATCATTAATACTGAGACATTCATCGGCTAATTGTTCATCAGTACAAAAAATATGCGCATCATCTTGCGTAAAACCACGCACACGCATAAGACCATGTAAAGAGCCCGAAGGCTCATAACGATGAACAAGTCCAAATTCAGCAAGTCTAATAGGCAAATCACGATAAGATTTTAAACCATGTTTAAAAATTTGCACATGACCAGGGCAATTCATCGGTTTTAGGGCATAAACATTCCCATGATCTGAATTTTCTGCTGCTGGAATTACTTTGAACATATTCTCTTTATACCAGCCCCAATGGCCAGATATTTCCCAGAGTGACCTATCCAGAACTTGTGGTGCATTAACTTCAGCGTATTGATGATCATCAAGGCGTCTACGCATATAGTTGATCAAATTTTGGAACATTTTCCAACCTTTTTTGTGCCAAAAAATCATTCCTGGTCCTTCTTCTTGAAAATGAAATAAGTCCATTTCACGTCCCAAGCGGCGATGATCACGTTTTTCAGCTTCTTCTAGCATATGGAGGTAGGCTTTTAAGTCATTTTCATTTGCAAATGCTGTTCCATAAATTCTCGTAAGCATTGGATTATTGGCATCGCCACGCCAATAAGCTCCTGCGACTTTCATTAATTTGAAAGCAGTACCAATTTGCCCTGTAGATTGCATGTGCGGTCCGCGGCAAAGATCAAACCATTTTCCTTGATAATAAATTTTTAAATCTTGATTTTCAGGAATGCTATCAATAAGTTCAACTTTATAAAATTCCTTTTTCTCAGAAAAAATTTTTCTGGCTTTTTCACGAGACCAAATTTCTTTTCTAAAAGATTTATTGCGTTGGATAATTTCACGCATTTTCTTTTCAATGACGGTGAGATCATCTAATGTAAAAGGTTGTTGGCGTGCAAAATCATAATAGAATCCATTTTCAATGACAGGACCTATTGTTACTTGCGTTTCAGGAAAGAGTTCTTGCACTGCTTCAGCAAGGACATGGGCGCAATCATGCCTTATGAGCTCAAGAGCACGTGAATCTTCTCGGGTAATAATCTCTACTTGACCAGATTGTTCCAATGGATCCGATAAGTCTCGCGTGATACCATCAAGACTATAGGCGACTGCTTTTTTTGCGAGTGATTTAGAAATGGATTCTGCTAATTCCAAACCAGTCATTTCGGGGGGGTAATTACGTTTTGAACCATCAGGAAAAGAAAGAGAAACAGAGCAAGACATAAAAACACCCTTTTAATCCAATTCCGCTAACGATTGCGGATGGTTTCGTGAAAATTGAGTAAAAAGCTTATAGACTGATTTTTATCAATACATACGAAAAAAGAAAAGGATTATTTGTTGTGTTTGCCAGAAATTTTCCAGTAACGCCAAGGTTTATAAAAACAGCAAGAATTTCCAAGCGAAATAGGTACTGGATCAAAGCCATCTGTTCCAAAGGGCCCACAACGCATGATACGAAAGAGTCCTATCCATGCACCAGCCCAAAGCCCATGGCGTGCAATTGCTTCATATGTATATTCTGAACAAGTCGGGGCATGGCGACATTGATTGCCTATAAGACTTGAAAGTGTTATTTGATAGAAACGTATTAAGAAAATACCAAATAACCGTCCAGGTGTTTTTTGCCAAGTGCCTGTGTAATTTCGAGTCAATTTTTTTTGTCGAGATTGTGATTTGAACATTTATTTTTCTTCAATTTTTTGAATGCAGTCTATCGTTGCATCAAAGGGTAGTAGTGTTGCTGCATGGCGCACTTTATAGTCTTTAATGGGCTGTAAGCAAGAAAAATCCTCAAATGGAGCTTGAGGAGAAGGACCATTTTGCGTTAGCATTTGATAAATAACTTCACGCAATATTTTAAGATCTTGTGTTGTTTGTCCGATGATATGAGATGCTAAAAGTGAAGCCGATGCTTGCCCTAGCACACATGCGTGTATTTCATGGGCAAAATCCGTAACAATACCATTTTCCACTTTTAAATCTACAGTGATTGTCGAACCACAAAGGTGTGCATGTTTTCTTGATGTTGCATCAGGATTATTAAGACGCCCAATTTTGTCTATATGTGCAGCATATTCAAGTATTTTATCATTATAGATATTATCAATCATGCGCTATTACCTGAAATTTTGAGAGTCGTGATTGTTTAAACTTTTAATTCGCTTATATAGAGATTATACAAAATGAAATAGGTATGGAGCAAATGCTTTGTATAGAGTAAGCTTGGAGTTTTTGAATGCGTAATGTTGTTAAAGAAGACGCGAAGGATTCTTTTTTATCTGAAGAAAAGCGTCCGAGTATTGAAGAGGTGGAAGAAGCGATTCGTACATTACTCTTATGGATAGGGGAAAATCCAAATAGAGAAGGGCTTTTAGATACTCCAAGACGTATAGCCAAGGCATATCGCGAGCTTTTTAGTGGTTATAGTCAATCGGTTAAAGAAATCTTAGGTACAGTTTTTGAAGAGGTTTCAGGATACAATGAAGCCGTAATCGTAAAAAATATACCTTTTTATTCACACTGTGAGCATCATATGATCCCAATTATTGGGAAAGCACATATAGCATATCTTCCTAATGACAAAATTGTTGGCCTTTCAAAAATTGTACGTGTTGTAGATATTTTTTCTCGTCGTTTACAAACACAAGAAGCTATGACAGCGCAAGTGGCTCACGCGTTAAAAACGTATCTGAAGCCTCATGGTGTAGCAGTATTGATTGAGGCTGAGCACATGTGTATGGCTATGAGAGGAATCCAAAAACAGGGCTCTACAACAATTACAAAAAACTTTCATGGTTATTATGAAAAAGATCAAGCTGCACAAGCACACTTTATGATGATGATTCAAAGATCGTAGTAAAGTCCATATTTTTAGTAATCTCTATTAAGTTATAAATCGTTCGGATAGAAATAAATTATAAGAAAGAGAAAATTGGCTTGTACCTTTCTTTATGATTTGTTAAAGGCTAAAAACCGAAATGTTTTTCTTCCCACGTGCGGTCGTGGCGGAATTGGTAGACGCGCAGCGTTGAGGTCGCTGTGGGGCAACCCGTGGAAGTTCGAGTCTTCTCGACCGCACCAGTTAGCAGTGAGTCTCTCTGTAATGAGATGAAATTATGTAGAGAGAGGGGATTTATGCGCATTATAGAAAAATCTTTTTTGTATGTTATTTGTTGATGTGTTGCTAATAATGTTTCATTTTTTATTACTTTATCTGTGCATTTGAAATGTTATATTTTTATAGGGTGGGGGTGAAGTTGCAGTGAGAAGTATAATGATTTTGAGATATTTAACACTTCTTATTTGTATTTCTTTATTGTCAGCATGTAGTGATTCACGCGCTGTGCTTTGGCATGGAGTGCATGCAACTCCTTCTATGACTGCAGTAGAAAGGGACGTTGGAGGGAACCCGGTTTCTCCCAAAGCCATCATTCCAGTGTATGTTGCAACAAGTCGTATGATGCAAAATAATTATGCTCAACCTTATGGTGCAGAGCGATCAAATAAAGTACATTACAATCGCGTTGACGTAGGAATTCCTCAGCAACATACAAAGGGAGTTGTTGAAATAAATGCGTATAAACCTACGCATGATAAGTATTTTGCAGCAGTAGCATTGCAAAAATACGATAATAAAGAACAGTTTAAACAGCAATTAAATGCTGCTTTAGAAAAAAAGCCAAAAGGAAAAAGAGAAATTTTTCTTTTTATTCATGGGTATAATAATAATTTTGCAGATGGTACATTTCGTACAGCACAGTTTACACACGATTATTCTTTAAATGTTGTCGCTGTGCATTATTCTTGGCCTTCTGCCGGATCTGTTCCTCTTTATATTTATGATCGTGATAGTGCTAATTTTGCCCGTGACGGATTGATAGAGCTTTTAACACTTATTAGTGAAACCAATGCTGATCAGATTTCGGTTATTGCGCATTCTATGGGCAATTTTGTTATAATGGAAGCATTTAGAACTTTAGCCTTACAGAAAAAATATAAGCCTATTCGTCGTATTACAAGTTTATTAATGGCGGCACCAGACATTGATGTTGATGTATTTGAGCGCCAACTTAATGATATAAAAAAACTCCCGCAGCCAACAGCTATTTTAGTATCCAGAGCGGATAAAGCTCTCGCGGTTTCAGGACGCCTTACGGGTGGACATCATCGTGTGGGCGATGGCTCAGATATTGAAATGTTGCGTAAAAATGGAATAGCTGTTCTTGATTTCTCTCATGTGGATGGGGGAGCACACAATGTCTTTGCATCTTCGCCAACGTTGATGGCTCTTTCTCGGGAAGGTTCTTTGGCTTCCACAATTATGCAAGGTACAGAATTGTCACCTAGTCAAGCCCTTCTTGCTGATGGTAGTAGTGTGTTGGAAAAAACAACACATCTTATTCTTTATACACCTGTACGTTTTCTCTCTCCACGGATTTCACGTTGATAGTGAAAAGAGAGAAGGGGTTCCATTGAATAATGCATTGGAGGTAATATTTTTAGCACTTTCTTTAGAATGGCTTTGTAAAATGAAAAACAAATAGTGGGATGAATGTAAAAAACAGTCATTAGGTGAGTTTGTGATGATTACACGGAAACGCTATGTTAATACGCCTACAGTTGTTGATTATTTATCTCATTCCGCAATTAAGTTGTTAGACATTCATGCTATGCTTGTGAAGGTGAGAAAAGGTGATATGGGGGAAAAACCAAATTTATTGCGTCAAATTGATTCTACAAAAAAACAGTTAGATGAGATAAGTCATGCTCTTATTTTAGAATATCGTAAACGCCAAGAAAATGAGCGTTTTTTAAAACAAATTCTGTTATCCATTTCCGATCAACTTTTTGCACTTAATAATGGTTTTAAGGAAACAGGACGTCTTTTTTTTCAAGAAGTTAGAATACTTCAATCTCATATGCAATGTTTATATGAGGGAAAGGAGAGGCTGCATTTGTTGAATAGCCAAGAATCTTTTTGTTCTCCATCAAAGATTGATGAAGTCATTAAACAGTTACAAAAAGCACGAGAAAAGCTTATTCTTGAAAGTCCACATCTCTTTGAAAAAAGTACAAAAGCTAAACAATAAAAGTTCTTTTAGTTGAGCAAATAGATAATTTGAATTTTACAGCAAAAAACGCTGTTAGATAGAAGGTTATAATCTTATTAAAGAAAAGAATTTTATTTAATAAATGAAACACATGTATTTTATAATCACACTCTTTATCGCATCAAAGCTTTAAAAGACTTTGGTTATATCTTTGGTAAAGTTAAGGCTGATGCATTAGATGGCTTTATTGAAGAAAATGTTTGCGTAAAGAACTTTACAAAAAAACTTTCTGATTCTTTTAATAATAGTTCACTGGATAATTTTGCCAATGTTATGAAGTTGTTAGTATATTCATTAGAAACTTAAACTTTAATATTTTTCGTAGTAGGAATTAGCTGAATTTGAAGCATTAAAAAAGAAGTTTGATAAAAATAACACGCCTTGTAAATTCACGTCCAGCTCCACCTTCTCTTGGATTTAAAAATGCTCGGAAAATGAATAAGCTACACGTAATTAAAAAAGCATATGGTGCCCCCAGAGAGACTCGAACTCCCGACCCCCTGATTACAAATCAGGTGCTCTACCAACTGAGCTATAAGGGCGTAACCATGTAGGAGTTAACACAAACTCACAAAAAGGAAAACAGAAAATTATCAAATTTTGTACATATTAAAAGAAAACTATATAACAAATAAAAAAATAACCAACTTATTTCCTCTTTTACTACTTTTTACAGCAAGGTTGGAATTATCCTTATGTTGATACCTTATAGAATCTTTTACAGGAATTCACCATTTTGCTATCGAATTACGAATCTGAAGACTTTGATTGATGAGCAAGGTATTTTTCTAGCCAGTGAATATTATAATTACCATCAGCAACATCTTGATTATTAATAAGATCGCGAAAAAGAGGTAGTGTAGTTTTTATTCCATCGACGACAAATTCATCTAAAGCACGCCGTAGACGCATCATACATTCTAAACGAGTACGTCCATGAACAATTAGCTTTCCAATCATGCTATCATAATAAGGAGGGATACGATAACCTGAATAAGCACCTGAATCAACACGAATCCCCAAACCTCCAGGTGTATGAAAATGTGTAATAGTTCCAGGTGATGGCGTAAAGTTAATAGGATCTTCTGCATTAATACGGCATTCAATGGCATGACCAGAAAAACAGACATCATCTTGTGTCACTGAAAGCTTGCAGCCTGATGCAATATGAATTTGTTCATGGACTAAATCTATACCTGTAATTTCTTCAGTTACAGGATGTTCGACTTGTAAACGCGTATTCATTTCAATAAAATAAAATTCGCCATTTTCATAAAGAAATTCAATAGTACCAGCTCCACGATATCCAAGTTGGGCACAGGCATTTGCAACAATACTGCCAATTTTTTTCCGTTCAGATTCATTAAGTGCAGGTGATGTAGCTTCTTCCCATACTTTTTGATGCCGTCGTTGAAGTGAACAATCGCGTTCTCCTAAATGAATAGCATTTCCCGCACCATCACCTATGACTTGAATTTCAATATGACGGGGTTTTTCTAAATATTTCTCTATGTAAACAGCGTCATCACCAAAAGCAGCTTTCGCTTCTGAACGCGTTGTTTTGAGAGCTATAGAAAATTCTTGTTCAGAATGAACGACTTTCATACCACGTCCACCACCACCGGCAGAAGCTTTGATAATAACTGGATAACCAATTTCACGAGCAGTGCGTAAAGCATCTGATTCTTCAGTGACTGCTCCATCTGAACCGGGAACTACAGGAATACCAAGTTTTTTAGCGGTTTTCTTTGCTTCGATTTTATCGCCCATGATTCGGATATGAGTAGCTGTTGGACCGATGAATGTAATATCATGGGCTTCTAGAACATCTGCAAATTTTGCATTTTCAGAAAGAAAGCCATAACCTGGATGAACAGCATCAGCTCCTGTAATTTCACAAGCAGCAATAATTTGCTGAATACTCAAATAAGAATCGCGAGCAGGAGGAGGTCCAATACAAACGCTTTCGTCAGCAAGCCGAACATGCATTGCATCTGCATCAGCGGTAGAATGAACAGCCACGGTTTTTATGCCAAGTTCTTTACATGCACGCAAAACGCGAAGAGCAATTTCTCCCCGATTAGCAATGAGGATTTTTCGAATCATGGTTGCCCCCTCGCTTTATTCAACAATAATAAGTGGTTCACCAAATTCAACAGGTTGGCCATCTTTGACAAGAACAGTGGTTACCGTGCCTGAGCGTGGTGATGAAATTTGATTCATTGTTTTCATGGCTTCAATAATAAGTAATGTCTCCCCTTCAGAAACATTTTGTCCTACTTCTACAAAAGGTTGCGCGCCTGGTGAAGGTGCAAGATAAGCTGTTCCAACCATCGGAGAGGTTATTGTGTTTTTTGATTTATCTTCTTGGATAGATTGTATAGGAGATTCAGTTGTTGGGACTGGAGAAGATGTTACAGAAAAAGTAGGAGTAGAAACAGGAGGATAGATGGCTTGCTCAGAAGAAGTTAAGGTATTTTGACGTGAGACACAAATACGAAGCTCCCCTTGTTCAACTTCAATGTTCGTTAAATTGGTATCATTCAAAATTTCAGCAAGATCACGAATAATTTTCGTATCAATTGCGGTTTTTGCCGAATCCATTTTTTTTGTTGCCATTTTATTTCTAACTCCTTGATCAATGAAGATCGTCATTATCTCATTTTATGACTGCATATCTCTAGATTAGGGATGATATTTTTTGAGGCTTTAAAGATTTTTATTTCCTTTAAATCATTATACTTTGCAATTTAAAACTCGTATCTGCTTTACGCAAAATTGCACTTATAAGCCTGTTATCAAAAAAGAGAAAGCATAAAATTACCTCATTTACAGTATTCTTCCTAAAACTGATCAGGTATTCACCGTGTATTGTTTATCGCTTGTTTTAGAGTATCTTGTCTGGCTGCGCCAATGAATATTTTATTACCAATAATGTAAGAAGGTGTTCCCGTAATATGAAGTTTAGAGGCAATTTGGATATTTTCTTTAAAAGCGTTTTGTAGAGTGGGATCTTTTATTGCATTACGTAGTTTTTTTTCATCTGCTCCTAATGAAACAGCTACTTTAATAGCTTTAGCTTCATTTGCGCGGCCCTGATACATTAAAAGCGTTTTGTGAAACTGAGGATATTTCTCTGGAAATTGTTTTCGAAATACGTAGGCAACAGTATGGGCTGCCATAGAATCAGAGCTTAAAATTGGTAAATCCTTAATAATAACCTTTAAATCTGGATATTCTTTTATCAAGTCTTCTATATGTGAATAGGAACTTTTACAATATCCACAGTTGTAATCAAAAAAATTGACAAGCACTTTTTTACCATTTGGGTTTCCCAAAACGGCGTCATGAGGAGAATGAAAAATTTCTTTTTCTAATAAATGGATGACAGAAGTTTGTATTTTGTTTTCGTATTCGTTCTGTTTTTCCAGCTTATCTTGAAGAATAAGCTGCATTTCAATCAGAACTTCTGGATGAGTAAGAAGGTACTCTCTGACAATTTGTTGAATATGATGAAAATTATTATGTGGTATCATTTTTTCTTTAAGCTTAGATAAAAAGCTAGAATCTTCCAAAAGTTGTGTTTTAAGCTTTTCTAAGCTTAAATGATTTGCTGTTTTTGAGTGTGATGTTGCGTTTGATAAAGAAGGTAAAAAGATTAAAATACTCGACATAACTGGGACTAAAATTTTTGAAAGAGGTGTTATTTTCGAATTTTGAGAGTGATGAGTCATCTGTATACCTTCATATTTCCTAGTGTGTCATTGAGTGAACTATATGAAAAGCGTTATCTATGTGCAATAAAGCATTTAGCTATAGTGTGTATTTAAGAATGAGAAAAAACATCAATTTTTCTCTAAAAAGACTTCATATGATGAACCTTGGCTTGGCAAGGATTATTTTTTGTAAAAGATAAAAAATTTCTCTTTAATTTGTCAAATGTTGTTTTGATGTGTAAGGGTATCAAAAGCTTTTTGTGCGTGTTTATTTTAGGAAAAAGTACGTTGATAATACAATGAAGAACACTTGTATTATTTTTTTCCTATTGCTTTATTGAGTACTGAGAAACAAAATTAAATAATGAAAAGTGAAATTATGAAAACCACAACACATTATGAGCTGTTTATCATTGGGGGAGGGATAAACGGGTGTGGATTGGCAAGAGATGCAGCAGGACGCGGATTTAAAGTGGGATTGGCTGAAATGAACGATCTTGCATCTGGGACCTCAAGTGCGTCAACAAAGCTTATTCATGGTGGGCTTCGTTATCTTGAACACTATGAGTTCAAACTTGTTCGTGAAGCATTGAAAGAACGCGAGATCATTTTACGTATGGCTCCACATATTGTGCGTCCTTTGCGTTTTCTTCTTCCCTATCATAAAGAATTGCGTCCTGCTTGGATGTTGCGTTTTGGACTTTTTATTTATGATTATTTAGGGAATTGGAATCAGAAATTGTGGCGTAGTAAAACGATTAATTTTTCAAAAAAATTTTGCTCTACACTGAAGAAAGAATATCAGAGAGGTTTTGAATATTCTGATGCAAGAGTAGACGATGCGCGTTTAGTTATTGGCAATGCTCGTGATGCAGAAAAGTGGGGAGCTGATATAAAAGTACGAACAGAAGTTCTCTCTTTAAAAAAAGAAGGCAATAAATGGCGTATCGTTCTTCAAGACAAGTTAAGTAGTAAAGAATATAGTGTCACAGCTTCTTATGTCGCGAATATGACAGGACCTTGGATTGATCATGTTTTAGCAAACATATTAGACTGTAAAGAACATCCATCAGTACGACTTGTTAGAGGTTCTCATATTTTGGTTCCCAAGCTTTATACTCATGATCGTGCTTATATTTTTCAAAATGGTGATGGGCGTATTATATTTGCTATTCCGTATCAAGAAGAATTTACCTTGCTTGGAACAACAGATTGTAATTATCAAGGAGATCCGGCTGACGTTCATATTACTGATACAGAAATTGATTACATTTGTGCAGCAGCCAGTGAATATTTCATACAACCAGTGTTACCTGAAACAATTGTCTGGTCTTACTCTGGAGTTCGTCCACTCTATGATGATGGAGCTTCAAAAGCACAAGAAATTACGCGCGATTATGTTTTAAAAGAAATGGGAACAGGAACAACACCAAAGATTCTTAATCTTTACGGAGGAAAGATTACAACTTATCGTAAATTGGCTGAAGATGCGATGAAATTTGTTGAAAAAGCGCTTGGTAAAAAGGGAGCATCATGGACAGCTAAGACAGTACTTCCAGGGGGTGATTTTCCCTATAATCAATTAGATATAATCGAAAATAAGATTGCTCTTTTGATGCCAGATTTAGATGCTTTTACACATCGCAGGCTTGCACGCTCCTATGGTACGGAAGCATTAGTGATATTTGAACATGGTGAGGCAAATAGAGGAAAAGATTTTGGACATGGGCTTTATGAAGTAGAAGTAAAATGGTTGATGGAAAAAGAATGGGCTAAAGTATGTGAAGATGTGTTATGGCGTCGTTCAAAACTTGGTCTCCTATTTAATGAACAAGAGGTTGACATTCTTTCTTCCTATATGCAAAGCAAACAAGAGATTGAACAACGTTTATGATCATTTCATTTTACAGATTTTATCTGCAATATTGTAAAATATTTTCCTTCAAGAGATACTGATGTCAATCATACATATTAAAAAGACAATGATTGTCTATGCCCTAATTTTAGTTTTTTTGCAAGAATCATAAAATGGTAAAATTAGATAAAACATTTAGGATGAAATTTATCTATCTTATAAAGTGAAATCCAAGAATATTACCAAGAATAATTCATTGAAAAAAAATGATTTATAATTAGATTCATGTAAATAAGGATTTTTGCTCTTTCTTGAGGAGAAGATAAAAGTACTTTCTGTAGCGTTTATTTGCACAATAAGTTAAAAAAATCTAAAGAAAATTAAATCTATTATGAAAAGTTGTACAATGTTTTAGTTTATCGTTTATTATCTTAAACGCTGCGCTAAATCATGTAAGGATAGAAGCTTGATGAGCGTAAGAAGAAATTGTAAATGAGTTTTTTATATTATAGTAAAAAATTTTTTCATGTTTATATACCTGAACACTAATCTATGAGAAATGCCATATTGTGTTTTATCATGATTGATTGTAGTAAACCTTTATATCAATTGAAAATAATGGGCTGTTATTATACTCATGATAGTATAAGAGAATAAAACTTTCCGTAAACTAAAAATAAGTATTTTTCTATGTATAAAGAGAGAGCTATAGGGATATGAGAGTAATACCCTCATGATATTTTACAACCTTCCATCGCCTGTAAAATTTGCAGTAGCACCAATGTTGGACTGGACAGACCGACATTGCAGGTTTTTTTATCGTCTTTTAACGAAAAAAGCACTTCTTTATACGGAAATGATGGTAGCAGATTCTGTCATTCATGGTGTTCGCGAACAATTGTTGGCTTTTAGCGATAAAGAACGTCCAGTTGCATTACAATTAGGGGGGGCAGATCCGAAGAAGTTAGCAGAAGCTGCACGAATTGCTGAAGATTTTGGCTACAACGAAATAAATCTCAATGTCGGTTGCCCATCAAATCGTGTTCAAGCTGGTGTCTTTGGGGCTTGTTTGATGCTACATCCAGACATTGTGGCAAATGCCGTGGAAGCGATGAAACGAGAGGTTACTATACCAGTAACTGTCAAATGTCGGATTGGAGTGGACGAACAAGATGAAGAGTTAGCGTTAGATCTTTTGGCTAATCAGGTTTGGAATGCTGGATGTGATGCGCTCTGGATACATGCACGTAAGGCATGGTTACAAGGATTGAGTCCGAAAGAAAATCGCAATATTCCGCCCCTTAATTATGAAAGGGTTTATAAATTAAAACGTAAATATCCTCATAAATTCATTGGGATAAATGGTGGAATTAAATCGATTGGTGAGATCAAAGAACACTTAACTTTCTGTGATGCTGTCATGCTTGGTCGCCAAGTTTATCATGATCCAGCTTTGTTAAAACATATTGATTTTGAACTCTATGATGAGGCGCAAAATAATCTGAGTGAGAGTGATCTTATTGAGATTATGTGTGATTATGCGGCTCGACATATTGCATCGGGAGGGCGGCTTTCTCATGTGACGCGTCACATGATTGGTTTATTTCATGGGCGGGGTGGGGCACGTCGATGGAGGCAAATATTATCAAATGACGCAACAAAACCAAATGCAGATATATGTATTTTAAAAGAAGCTTTTTATGCTCTCATTTAATCACAGCCTGACAATTAACATATGTTAAAATTGAGATCCTTTGTGTTTTGATTTCTTTATGATCATTTTGATCCCTTCGATTTTATAAGTTTCTGAAAATTTGCAACTTTTGTTATAGAAGGAATGTTAGAATTTATATATTAAACAACACGCTGATTGCTCCTATTTAATAGAGAAATAGGTTAAGAGCATAATGTAAAAATAGTAATAACATATTGATAATATTTAAAATCTTTCATGTTCGTTATTTGATTAGAAAATAGAAATCATTGCTTTCATAATATTTAACGTTTTTAAAGCACTGTTTAAAAAAACAATAAATTATTCATATCCTGTATATATGACGTGATTTTCATAAACATTGTAGATTTTAAAAGGTATCCTTATGACCGCTAGTCCATTTGATGATTTTCGTGCTTTGCTTACAAATTTACCTGTTGCTGATGAGTTTTCTATAATCTTGGCAAAAAAACGGCAAAAAAACTTAACAAAAGAGCAAGGAACATTGGGAAAACTGGGAGACATTGCTGTTTGGTATGCGGGATGGAGGGGCACAGAAAAACCTATCGTAACGCGACCTTTGGTTGCTATTTTTTCTGGAAACCATGGTATAGTAGAAGAAAATGTTACACCATTTCCACAATCTATGACACAAAAGATGGTGCAAAATTTTGCATCTGGTGGAGCTGCTATTAATCAAATTTGTATTGCTTATGATCTTGGATTAAAAATATTTGATTTAGCATTGGAATATCCAACAATGAATATTACGAAGGATGCTGCAATGGATGAGCGGAGTGCAGCTGCTACAATGGCATTTGGAATGGAATCCATTGCGGGTGGGACAGATCTTTTATGTATTGGAGAAATGGGAATTGGAAACACAACAATAGCTTCAGCTTTATGCTTAGCATTGTTTGGAGGAGAAGTGGAAGAATGGACAGAAAATGGTATGGAATCAGAAGGTGATTTTTATCAGCGCAAAATCGCAGCGGTTAATACAGCTATTTCTTTGCATAAGGATTATTTTAATGATCCTTTTGAGATAATGCGTCGCTTAGGAGGACGTGAAATTGCTGCTATGGTTGGTGCTATTTTAGCAGCAAGAATAGAAAAAATACCTGTTATTTTAGACGGTTTTGTGGCAACAGCAGCTGCAGCGGTCCTTTATAAAATGCATCCAAAAGCTCTTGATCATACTCTTGTTGGACATGTTTCTTCTGAGGCAGCTCATCGTAAACTTTTAAAAAAAATTGGCAAAGAACCACTTCTTGATTTGGGGATGCGTCTTGGTGAGGGGACAGGAGCAGCTATGGCAGCTGGTATTGTCAAAGCTGCTGTTTTAACACATGCACAAACGGTGGTTTTTTAACAAGAAAGTTTGAATGCCTAAAAGATAATGAGACGATATAAAAAACTCTTAAGAGTTTTGTTCATGCGTCTTGTCGTGTAATTTAATATAATTAAGTGGAAGTTCCGTTGTATATTTAATCTGTTCCATTGCGAAAGAAGATGAGACATCACGGATGTCAATTTTAGAAATTAATTTTTTATAAAAAAGATCATAAGCTTCAATATTGGGTACAACAACACGCAATAAATAGTCAATATCTCCGCTCATTCGATAAAATTCAATGACTTCACGGAATTCTTGCACAATTTTTGAAAAACGCTTAAACCATTCATGACTATGTGTGTTTGTGCGAATAGACACAAAAACAGTGACATGCGCATTTACTTTTTCTGGAGAAAGAACGGCAACACGACGCTGAATGACGCCATCTTCTTCAAGTTTTTGAATTCTACGCCAGCAAGGAGTGGTCGAAAGTCCCACTTTTTTAGCAATATCAGCAACAGAAAGTGTCGCATTTTCTTGCAAAAGATGTAAAATTTTTCGGTCAAGACGATCCATATTTTTTCTCAATATTTTAATTTATAAAAATTTACGCACTAAACGGCGCAGATATACAATAAGCTCATCGTTAAACCATGGGTTTTTCTGTAACCAAGAAGTATTTCGCCATGATGGATGAGGCAGAGGCATAACATTATAGCCTTGAGGTTGGGGGATGGAAAGAATATTTCTCCAATCACTAACGGTTGCTGAAACAGTTTTATGTTTTAATTCTGTAATATGCCACTTTTGCGCATAACTGCCAATAGCAAGAACAAGCTTTATTTGAGGCATCGCTTGGAATATCTTTTCATGCCATATTTCTCGACATTCACGCCTTGGTGGTAAATCAGCTTTATTGTTGTCATAACCTGGAAAACAAAATCCCATAGGAACAATAGCAAAAAGAGATTTGTTATAAAATTCTTCTTTTGTTACACCCAGCCAATCACGTAGCCTTTTGCCAGAGCGATCATTAAAAGGGATGGAAGTTTCATGGACACGCAATCCTGGTGCTTGTCCTGCAATTGCAATCAAAGCCGTATCGGATAAATAAACGACGGGATTTGGTTCGTGAGGAAGAGGAGGAAAATAATGTGGTTGCTGGATACAAACACGGCAGGAATAGATTTTTTTTTCAAGTTTAATAATCTGATTACATCGTTTCATTGGTCAATGAAATTAAAAAATATTTTTCTTATTCAATGCGAGGATTTGCTTTGCGCCATTCTCGCGGTCGTTGAAAACTTGATGCCCATATTCCTTTCTTTTTCTTTCTAGCTTCTTGTTCTTCTTTGGGGTATGCATAATAGCTTACAGCCCAACCATTATGTACAAGCGTTGCATTGATATTGCTAACGTGTTTTGTTTTACATGTTGCAAGAACACGACGGTATTGATCTGTTTTATGCCAGTGACATGTGACAGTTTGATTTTCTAGTAGTTGTTTTAAATATTTTTTAGCCTCAAGTCCACAAGGGTAGCGTTCCTTCTTTTTTCCACAAAATTGGTGGAGTTCAGGAGCATCAATTCCAACCAGTCGAATCTTAATTGAAGAAATCATGATAGAATCGCCATCAATGATTACTGCATTTCCTTTAACAGAGTTTTGAGAAGAAAAATTTTCTTTTTGAGGCAACGGCTGATTCTGCTTAAAATAAATTAACATAACAATAAGAACGCTAGCAGCAACAAAAATATTGAAATCAGTGATTTTTTTTAAGCTTCTTAGATTAAAATGAGAATTTTTTTTCATGAAATCAAGAAACGGCTAACATTATTATAACGTACTCTATTTCAGTATTGCTTATAATTCGTTCGAGAAACTTTATTCATATGACGAAACAATGTCTCGTTTTAATGACAAAATTTTCGTTAGATATCACAATAATCAAATACTCATGTAGAATATATGTAAGCAACTTAAATAATAAATCAACTTATCCAAGTCCGTACAAAACATACAAATTGTAAAGTAATTTTTTAAACTTAAGGAAACAAAAAAACACCCCTCAAAAAATAACTTTGAAGAGCAATATCCCCACATTTCTTTGGGAGTATAAAATCTATCAATTCAATGATAAGTCTATTTATTTAATTTTTGTTTCTTTAAATTCAACGTGTTTTTTTACAACTGGATCATATTTACGCTTGCTCATTTTATCTGTCATTGTACGGCTGTTTTTCTTTGTTACATAGAAAAAACCAGTATCTGCAGTTGATAAAAGCTTGATCTTAATGGTTGCTGCTTTAGCCATAATGTAAAAACCCTATTTATACTGAAAAATATTATTTTGCTATCAAAACCTATTTCTGATGTCATCAGATTTTCCAGCAACACTACGGATGTTCTCAAAAAAGTCAAGAGCTGATTAATTTTCTCATAAGTTGAACAAACACTAAAGTGACATATAAACTAAAAAACTTAAGAATCTTATGGCCATCATAAATAATATCGTTTTAGAAATGCCTAGGCATAAGGCGATTCGAGAAGTAAAAGTAGCGGCAACAATTGTGGCAATTCCACCGATAGTTCCACTATAGCCGATCATACTATTGGAAATACCTTTCTCTGCCATAAGAAGAGAGACAAGTTGTGTTCCTATTCCCAATGCTGTTCCAACGGTGCCAATAGTTACAATAGCTGCAATAATTGCACGCAAAGAATTTTTTTGAGAGTCAAAAGCTTTTTTTCATGAGAATGCCTTAAGGTACTTTTGTTTATTTAAACAATAAAAAGATGAGCTGAAATGAAAGGGAGACCAAACTATTCTTTGCAGTTTCTCTCATCCCCTGAGTATAAAAAACTGCAAGATTTTTATATGGTTATTATAGAGATAACAATAAAATTTATCCTCTTTTATACTAAAGAAAGAAGATTGTACACATAAAATAATAAAAGTATTATATAATATAAGTCATTTCTTAACTTGAAATTATTCATTATTTTATTATTTATATTCTATTTAATGGAGGACAAGAAGCTTAATTTTTTCTTTTCCCATAAAAAGTATGCTTTTGTTTTTTTAATTTGTTTTTATGGTAGGATGTCGGTGAAAATTTTATTGGACGAGGTTTTGTTAAGAGTTCAAAGCATAAAGCGCCAGCAAAAGGGTGTACCGTTATAAGTTTTACTTCTACAACATCACTGAGCTGATAGCCTTTATGGCTACGCTGTCCTACAAGAATATGTTGTGCTTCATCAAAATGATAATAATCATTTTTAAGTGTGGAAATATGGACAAAACCATCTGTATTGAGTTTATCAAGTGAGATAAAAAGACCTGCTTTTGTAACTCCGGAAATGCGACCTGTAAAAATACGGCCAATTTTATTCGTTAAATAGTGAGCAACAAGCCGATCAATAGTTTCCCTTTCAGCCATCATTGCACGGCGCTCGTATAAAGAAATTTTCGTAGCAATTTCTGGAAGATTTTGTTCTTGTGTATCTGTTAATTGATCATTTCCTAATTTCAGCGTTTTAATGAGTGCTCGATGAATAATAAGATCAGCATAACGACGAATGGGGGATGTAAAATGTGTATAATTATGTAGGTTTAAACCAAAGTGGCCGATATTTTTTGGATTATACTCAGCTTGAGATTGTGAGCGCAGAATAACTTGGTTGATCAATTCTTTTTGTGGTGTATTCGTCACTTTTGCCAGAATGCTATTAAGGCGCGCTGAGGTAAGTTCGCTTCCGCGGGAGAGTGGTATCCCCAAACTTTGAAGAAAGCTCCGAAGTATTTCTTGCTTAGCAAGAGAAGGTTTTTCATGAATACGATAAATGAGGGGCTGGTGATGTTGTTTTAATGTTTCAGAAGCTGCAATATTGGCTTGTATCATAAACTCTTCAATTAAACGATGCGTTTCTAATTGTGTTTCACTCACAACATCTTTTATGCATCCATTTTGATCAAGAATAATCTTTTTTTCTGCAATTTCTAATTCTAGTGGTTGGCGACGATTTCGCGCAGCTTTAAGGCATGTATAGGCTTCCCATAAGGGTTGCAAAATGCTCTCAAAAAGAGCGGCTGTTTTTTCATTTATATTCCCTTCAATTGCCAATTGTACTTCTTGATAAGAAAGCTTGGCTCTTACACGAATCATAGTACGATGAAAACTATGTTTTCGTTTATTACCGTTTGCATCAAAAATCATACGAACGGCTAAAGCTGGTCTTTCTTTTCCTTCACGCAGAGAACATAAATCATGAGAAAGGCGTTCAGGTAACATTGGCACAACGGTATCGGGAAAATAAACAGAATTTCCGCGTTTCAATGCTTCTTTATCTAATGCGCTTCCTGTTTTGATATAGTAAGAAACATCTGCAATGGCCACAATAATAATCCAACCATCATTATTTGCTGGGTCCTTATCCTTGGTTGCATAAACTGCATCATCATGGTCTTTTGCATCTGGTGGATCAATTGTAATAAATGGTAATTGCCGCCAATCTTCACGATTATTCATATTGGCAGCTTTGATATGTTTGACTTGCTCAAGAACACTTTCAGGAAAAATATAAGGAATTCCTTTCGAAAGAAGTGCTATCATTGAGAGTGTTTTTTCACTCTTAATATGCCCTAAAACATTCTTTATTTTTGCGCTCTTTAATCCGTAACCAGTATTTTTTTTAATTTCAACTTCAACGAGATCACCAATTTTAACCTTCATTTCTGGAGACATTTCAACAATGAGTTCATTCGTTTTGCGGTCTATAGGATCAAGGCGCCATTGATTATTTTCAAATTTTCGTACAATAGCAAATGCGCTTTTGGGAGATACATCAATTTTACGAATAATTCGTCCCGTATAAGGGGGGCTTGAGCTTTCAGTATTTTTATTTTGAAAAACTTTTACAAGAATATGATCTCCAACACCAATGCTACTTCCTTTTATGTGATGAAAAGAGTGTATTTCAATATTGGGCTTTGGAGAATCTTCCCATTCAAGAGGTTGTGCAATAAAACTTCCATCTTTATCACGTCCGCTAATTTTTACTAAAGTAACAGGAGGTAATTTTCTTTTGCTTATTGCTTTTTTGCGTTGTTTAGATATAAGACTTTTATCCTTCAACTCACGTAATATATCTCTAAGCCAAATACGAGAATCGCCTTTTAAGTTAAAAGCTTTGGCGATTTCTCGTTTACTTGAGTGGTTAGGATTCTCATTTATAAAGGAAAGGATTTCTTCCTTATTGGGAAAATTTTTCCCTTTGAATGAAGAGAGATATTTTATGTTTTTTTCACCTTTAGCCAAAATTTATGTCTCTTTTATTTTTGCTTTTGTTTTAGAAGAAGCTCTTTTAGAAGTTGTTTTTTTACTCGATGCTTTAGCTGATATAAGTTCTAATGCCTCTGACAGTGTTACACTAATGGGATCTTTATCTTTTGGCAATGTTGCATTAATTTTAGCCCAATTGACATAAGGACCATAACGCCCGTTGCGCACGGTAATAGTTCCTCCTTCGGGATGTTCTCCTAATGTTGCCAATGCTGCAGGTGTTGTTCTGCTTTGCTTGGTTTTGTTTTCTTGTTGCTCTGCCAATACTATAACAGCGCGATTGATACCAATATCAAAAACTTCATCTGCATGAAGAAGGCGCGCAGATTTTCCGTTATGGCTAAGATAGGGACCATATCGTCCAATCGTAGCTGTGATTGTTTTTCCAGTTTCAGGATGAATGCCAATTTCACGGGGAAGGGATAATAAAGCCAAGGCTTTATCAAGGGTTACATTTTCTGCCTGCCATTCTTTTGGTAGTCCTGCACGCTTAACTTCTTTGCTTTCACCAAGTTGAATATAGGGACCAAACCGGCCATTACGAAGAGAGATATCTTTTCCTGTTTCAGGGTCAATACCAAGGATAACAGGTTCATCATTGCGCACAGCTTCATTCTCTTCTCCAGTATCTGTACCGAGTTGGTGTGTGTACTTACATTCGGGATAATTGGAACAACCAACAAAAGCACCATAACGACCGAGTTTTAATGATAATTGACCATTTTTACAAAGAGGACAGGAACGCACATCACTTCCATCTTCGCGTTCAGGAAAGGCGAGAGGTGCTAATGTTACATTTAAAACATCAAGGACATTGGTTATACGGAGTTCTTGGATATTGCTAATAGATGCATTAAATCCATCCCAAAAATCTCGCAATACGTCTTTCCAAGAAAGTTTTCCATCAGAGATAAGATCCAGCTTTTCTTCAAGATCTGCTGTGAAACCATATTCTACATAGCGATTAAAAAAATTTTCAAGAAAGGCTGTAACAATACGTCCCTTAGCATCGGGAATAAGTTTTCGTTTATCAATTACAATATATCCACGGTCACACAATGTCGCCAATGTGGAGGCATAAGTTGAAGGACGACCAATTCCTAACTCCTCAAGCTTTTTAATTAATGAAGCTTCAGAATAACGAGAAGGGGGCTCTGTGGTATGCTGTACAGATTCAACTTTTTCTTTTGTAAGTGCTTCACCAGTGTTTATTTGTGGTAAACGTGTTGTTTCATTTTCTTCATTATTTTCTTCGTCTCGTTGATCGGTGTAGACAGAAATAAAGCCATCAAAGCGAATAACAGATCCTGTTGCTCGCAGATTTGCACGGTTTTCTCCTTGCTGTGCTTCAATTTCAACAGTTGTGCGTTCAATTTCAGCAGAACGCATTTGGCTGGCAATAGCACGCTTCCATATCAGCTCATAGAGCTTTGTTTGATCGCTATCGAGAAAATTACGGACTTGACTAGGATTGCGTTGAAAATCTGTTGGACGGATCGCTTCGTGTGCTTCTTGTGCATTTTTTGCCTTTGTTGAATAAAAACGTGGTTTTTCAGGAATATAGTCTTTACCGAAAGTTTCATGAATAACTTTTCGTGCAGAATCAATGGCCTCTGGTGCTATTTGCACACCATCGGTACGCATATAAGTAATAAGCCCTGCCGTTTCACCATTAATTTCAATGCCTTCATAAAGCTTTTGGGCAATTTGCATAGTGCGAGAAGCAGAAAATCCTAATTTTGAAGAAGCTGCTTGTTGTAGTGTGGAGGTTGTAAATGGAGGAAAAGGATTTCTCTTTGTAGGTTTTGCTTCAACACTGAGTGTATGATATTGGGCTTTCTCCAACATAAAGCGAATTTGGTCTGCTTGTTCTTGAGATTGAATATCAAGCTTGCCTATTTTTCTTTGATTAAACATTGTCAATCTTGCTTGGAAACTATCATTTCGGATGGTTTTTAACTGTGTTGTAACGGACCAATAATCTTCTTTGATAAAATGTTCTATTTCTGATTCACGATCACAAATAATACGCAAAGCAACTGATTGAACGCGTCCTGCTGAACGTGCACCAGGGAGTTTCCGCCATAAAACAGGTGAAAGTGTAAAACCAACGAGATAATCAAGTGCGCGACGTGCAAGATAAGCATCTACAAGTGATGTATCAATATCACGTGGATTGTTCATAGCATCAAGCACAGACTTTTTGGTGATGGCATTGAAGACAACTCTTTTAATAGGTTTATCTTTTAAAACTTTTTTTTGACGAAGAACATCCAGAATATGCCATGAAATAGCCTCCCCTTCACGATCAGGGTCTGTTGCTAATATAAGGCTATCGGCTTCTTTAACGGCTTTTGCTATTTCATTTAAACGTTTAGCGGCAGAAGAATCTATATCCCATTTCATAGAAAAATCTTGATCCGGTAAAACAGAACCATCTTTTGCAGGTAAATCACGAACATGTCCAAATGATGCGACAACTTTGTATTGAGACCCAAGATATTTATTAATTGTTTTTGCTTTTGCTGGAGATTCAACGATAACGATATTCATAATTTTACCCAAATATTGAAATAAAAAACTTTTTTATAAACGCCTTTTACGCGAATAGCTAATGACAATTGCTTAAGAGCACATAAAAAAATATTAGCCATATAAAAAACATGAATATTGTACAACTTATGATTGTTATTATTAGAATACACCCTATATAGAGTTACACGATTTATTTTCCACTGTTATTACAAAAACATACGACGAAATACTAAGATAACGTCTATTGAGAAGTAGGAGGGGAAATGCTCAAGGATAGAGGATTATGTTTATAAATCATTTAAAAGTTATCCAATATATTACAGACATGTCTAAGCAAATGAATCAGATGGCGCGTCAGGCGCATAGTCCGCTTTTAGCATTGCTTTTGGATATGGTTGCCAAAGAAGGACAAAGCATTATTAATAGTGCTGAGGCTCTTGGGGAAGATCAAGATTCGACAATGACACACAACCACCAGAGTGTCGAATAACCTTTCCAGCAAGCTCAAGTTCTACCAACAAGAGGTAGAGAGTTGGAAGTGAGACACCTGTGTGGGTACTGAGTGTATCTAAATCGATTGGCGTTGTTGAAAGAGCGGAGAGAACTGCTGCACGTGCTGCATCATCACCTGCTAAAGAGAGGGCGCTGTTTTTTTCATCTGCTAAATTAAAATTCTCCTTTTCAAGTTGTAAAGAGGATGGTTCCTCAAAAAAATTGAGTTGCGAATTTGGAAGCGGTGAAATTAATGGCGTAAGTGTTTCTATAATGTCAGAAGGATGTGTGGTGAGTAGAGCACCGTCCTTGATAAGATTGTTTGTACCAACAGATCTTGGATCAAGTGGTGAACCGGGAATGGCAAAAATTAGCCGTCCCATTTCAGCTGCTTGACGTGCGGTAATTAATGACCCTGAGCGCAGGGCTGCCTCTACAACCAAGAGACCAAGTGATAGAGCTGCAATAATACGGTTTCTTCTTGGAAAATCGATAGCACGCGGCTTCCAAGAAATGGGCATTTCGCTGATGATGGCTCCACCGTTGGCGATAATATCTTCATGCAACTTTTTATTTTCAGGAGGATAGATATGATCAATTCCCCCAGCCATGACTGCAACAGTTCCTGTTTTTAAACTTGCTTGATGCGCAACGCTATCAATTCCACGAGCGAGCCCAGAAATTGTTACAAAGTCTGCTTCTCCGAGAAAACGCGCAAATTGAGCTGTAAGCTTTTTTCCAGCAGCTGAAGCATTTCGAGAACCTATAATTCCAATAGAAGTTTTTTGAAAAATTGAAACATTACCTTTGATAGCAATAAGCGGCGGAGGGGCTTCTGTAACTTTAAGAAAAGCTGGATAATCTGGTTCTCCCATACCGATAAACCGAACACCTAATCCTTTAGCTTTTTGTATTTCTTCTTCTGCATCTTCTAAGCTTGCTATTTTAATAGAGACAGAACCACCGCCTTTTCTACTAAGCTCTGGCAGCGCTTCCAGAGCAGCTTCTGCTGTTTTATAATGATCAATGAGATTGCGAAAACTCACTGCTCCAATATTTTCACTACGCAACAACCGTAACCAATTTAGACGTTGACGATCAGTGAGCAGGATTCCTTTATTTATCCCCGTTTTGAGTCCCAATCTTACTTTCTTCCCCAATTAATAATCTACCGATATTTGCGTAATGCTTTATATACACAAATATGCTCATCACAATCAGCATAAAATAGAAATAAGGATCGGAAAAGTAAAAAACAAATATCGTAGTTATAACAACAGAAACGAGTGCGGATAATGAAGAATAGCGTGTGAGGAGAAAAATCGTTATCCATACAATAATAAAAATAATTGCTGCAGGCCAATAGATTCCTAAGCAGATCCCTAGATAGGTAGCAACACCTTTGCCGCCTTTAAATTTAAGCCATATGGGGAAAAGATGCCCTAAGAAAACAAAAAAACCTGCTAGAGAAACAAGGATACTATTGTCTAGCGGATCACTAAAAAACTTTATAACGAAAACAACGATAGTTCCTTTCAACATATCACAAAGAAGTGTTAGAGCAGCAAGTTTTTTATTTCCTGTTCGTAAAACATTTGTAGCTCCAATATTGCCGGAACCAATTGTTCTCACATCGCCAAGTTTGGCTAATCTCGTAAAAAGAAGACCAAATGGAATCGAGCCAATGATATAAGATATGAGGAAAATAAACCATGGAGTGGACTGAAAAAATATTTCTGCTTCATTCATTAAAAATCTCATTAAGTTTGTTGATCAAGTTTAAAAACGGTTTTCCCTTTCACAATGGTCTGGAGCACGCGTCCTTGAAAACGTGCATTCTCAAAAGGGGTATTTTTTGAACGTGAATAGAGCTTCTCTTTCGAAACAACCCATGGTTCTTCAAGATCAACCACAATAAGGTCTGCATGAGCACCTTTCTTCAGTGTTCCTGCATTGAGTCCAAAGAGCTTTGCAGGCGCTGTTGACAAAAGTTCAGTTATCCGTAGAAGAGATAGGCTCTCATCATGATAAAGGCGTAAGGCTGCACTCAATAAGGTCTCCATACCAATAGCGCCGACCGCCGCGTCATTAAATGGTAAATGTTTTGTGTCGATACTCTGAGGATCATGAGAAGAAACAATAACATCTACAGTCCCATCCTTTATTGCTTCAATCATTGCTATACGGTCTTCTTCTGTACGCAATGGGGGCATTAAGCGAAAAGAGGTGCGATATTCACCAATGTCATTTTCATTGAAAGATAAATGATTAATAGATACACCCGCTGAAATTTTCTCACTGCGTTTTTTACCTAAACGAAGTGCATCAGCAGAGAGTGCTGTTGATATTTGAGCGGCATGATAGCGTGTTTGCGTTAATACTGCTAATCGCAGATCCCTTTCAAGTGGGATAACTTCTGCTTCGCGGGGGATGCCAGAAAGACCAAGCCAACTGGCGAGCAGTCCTTCATTCATTACACCTTGGCCTGTAAGATCTTTATCTTGCGTTTCATGCATCAATGGAACATCAAAATCACGTGCATAAGTCATTGCACGTCGCATAATAGATGAACTTTGAAGCGTTTTTTTTCCTTCACAAAAGGCAACAGCTCCTGCATCTTTTAGTAAGCCGAATTCCGCTATTTGCTGTCCGTTAAAACCTTGTGTGATCGCAGCAACGGGATAAATATTGACCGATGACTTTTCTTGTACTGTATAGCTAATAAATTCAACAAGTGCCACATTATCAATGACTAGACGCTTATCTGGCATCATGAGGAAAGAAGTAATACCACCTGCTGCTGCGGATTGATTTGTTGATGCGATTGTTTCACAGTGTTCATTGCCTAATTCTCCAACAAAAACGCGCACATCAACAAGGCCAGGGAGAATTGCTTTGTTTTGTGCGTTAACAATTTCTGCTCCTTCTGGGAAACCCTGATTCAGAGCATCTTTTCCAGCGGCTATAATCCGTCCATTTTCAACAATAACTGTACCAATTTCATCGACTGCGCGTGAAGGATCAATAATTCGGGCGTTTTGAAAAACACTTGGCTTTGTCATTTTTTTTCTCCACTGATCTTTGCGCGTGAATCTAATAAAGCCTCCATGACCGCCATACGCACTGCAATTCCCATTTCTACTTGTGTATGAATCATACTTTGTGGTCCATCTGCTATGTCGGATGCAATCTCTACACCACGGTTTATTGGGCCAGGATGCAGAATAATGGAATCATTTTTGGCATAGGCTAAATTTTCTTTATGTAAGCCAAAATAATGGAAATATTCATGCGTAGAGGGAATAAAAGAACCTGTCATCCGTTCATGCTGTAAGCGCAACATCATGATAACGTCAGCATTTTTAAGACCTTCTTTCATCGTGTTAAAAACCTCAACACTCATATGAGCGATTTCTGCGGGTAAGAGTGTTGAGGGAGCAACAACACGAACACGAGCACCCAAAGCATTGAGACACAGGATATTGGAACGAGCAACACGTGAGTGTAAGATATCTCCACAAATCGCAACAGTTAATCCTTCAATACGACCTTTTGCCCTTTTAATGGTTAGAGCATCTAATAAAGCTTGGGTTGGATGTTCATGAGCACCATCACCTGCATTAATGACACAACAATCAACTTTTTGCGCTAATAAAGCTGCCGCTCCTGCGCTGTTATGGCGAAAAACCAGTATATCTGGCTTCATTGCATTGAGAGTTGTAGCTGTATCAAGTAATGTTTCTCCTTTTTTTACAGAGGAGTTGCCGATCGCAAGACTCATCACGTGTGCACCTAGCCTTTTACCCGCTAATTCAAAAGAAGATTGTGTTCGTGTAGAGGCTTCAAAAAAGAGATTAATTTGAGTCCGTCCATGCAAAATAGATTTTGTTTTATCAATTTTATTAGAAAGGATAACATTTGCTTCTGCACGATCAAGCAATGTAGTAAGATCTTGTACACTCAGATCTTTAATAGCTAAAAGATGTTGATGAGGAAAAAGTGGAAAAAAATTATCTTGAATCATAGCATTCTTCTTTATCTCTCTCTAAACAGGTAAAACAAGCATTTGTTTGAATATGATAAATGTTTCTTAACTCTAAAAAGACAAATAGTCTATGATATGAATGGTTTGAATGTAGGAATATACCTATGAGTGCTGTATCTGCGCAAAATAATCGTCGAAAAAATACATTTCTTAGCGATACGCTTATGTTTCGTATTGCCTCTACTTTGCCTAAGTTTTTGTTAGCAAGTTTTGAAGAAATAGGAGATTTTGCAGCGAGTCGAGAAGCATGGAAACTCTCTTGCTTAGCGAATCATTATAAGCCTTTATTATGTTATAATGATGAATGGGGGCAACCAACAGAAAAATTAGAGATCCATTCTTCCTATCAAGCTCTTCAACAATATTCTAGACAAGCAGGTTTGGTTACCTCGCTTTGGGAAAATACGAGCTCAGAAAATGGAGTACGCTATCAAGCGCGTGCGATTCGTTTAGCTTTATCTGCTGGTTTAGAAACAGGACATTTGAATGAAGTTATCATAACGAGTGCAGCTATTGCTGTTTTAATTAGTGATATTGCGCTCTTCAAAAAATGGCAAAATGTACTTTTATCACGCCAATATGATTCCTCATCAATGCCTATTCATCATAAAAAGTCTGCTTCTCTAACTTGTGCATTTGATGATATTGAAAAATACGCTTTTAATTTTCCAAGTGTTAAGAAGATTTCTTTCGATGAAAGTATGGAACGTGATCTATATCGTTTAAATGTTGTAAAAACCAATGTTATTAATCCTACCGCTGACGGATATCTTGTTAGTGCAGATTTAAATGGTCATTTAAGTTGTTTTTTTATTCCACGCATACAAGAAAATGGCGCATTAAATGGATTTATATCGATTCGTCATTTAATTCAGCGTTCTGGAGAACTTTTAACACCAGAGGGGGTTGTTGATTTTCAAGGCAGTTATGGTTGGCTTTTGGGAAATGCTGGAGAAGGGCTTAAAGTTATTAAAGATATCGAGACGATGATGCGTTTCGATCAATCAGTCATATCGGCAGGTGTTTTGCGAGCGGCTCTTCAATTTGGCATAGATTTTTTCCGGAAAAAAATGCCCAATCAACCTTTACCACCACTGACAGAACGTATTTTTGCAGATATTGCATTAGATATAGCTGCTTCACAAGCATTGGTTTTGCGTTTAGCGAGAGCATTTGACAATGCAGCAAATGACCGTTCTGAAGCAGCTTTTGCCCGCATTATGACACCTATTATTGCTTATCACGTAAGTCAATTGGTTGTGCCTATTATTGGCGAAATTATTGCACAACTTGGTATTGAAAGTTTTATAGAGAATAATCCATTATCACAAATGTTACATAATGGGCCTGCGCGAATTGTAAGAAATAGTTCTGCTAATCAATTGGTAAAAGATGCCATTCTTATTGCTGAAAAAGCACCGGGACTGTTTCAGAAATTGTTAGAAAAAATTGCTCTTGATATTGGACCAGCGGGACCACGAGCAATTGAAATTATTAAATCAGCAGGTGATATGGCATCAGCAAATGAAGGTGCAGGAAGGTTTTTTGTTGAACAGGTAGCCTATGCAGCAGCAGCAGCAGCATTACGTTCTACAGACATAGAACATGTTGCAAATGCCTATATGGAAAGCCGTCTTGGGGGACAGTGGAGATCTTCCTACGGGATGCTCATTGCACGATATAATGCAGGGCATTTGCTCAATGTCCTCTATCCTTCCATATGATGAAAGTTTTGAATTCTATTGAGAGCACCTTGCAATATAAAAGCAGCGGCTGCCGAATCAATTCGGCTTGCTCTTTTAGCGCGCGATACATTCATTTCTAGAAGAGAACGCTCTGCAGCAATTGTTGACAGACGTTCGTCCCAAAAAACAAATGGAATTTTTGTATAAGCTTTCATATTGCTCACAAAAGCTCTGGTTGCTTGAACACGAGAACCGCTGCTCCCATTCATGTTAAGGGGTAAGCCGATGATAATAACGCCTACATTTTCACGGTCAAAAATTTTAATAAGTGTGTAAGCATCTTCTGTAAATTTTTTTCGCTGTAGTACAGGACGCGGATTTGAGACAGTCAGCCCCATATCAGAAATCGCAATTCCGATAGTTTTTGTCCCTAAATCTAAGCCTGCTATTGTTTGTCCAGGCAAAAGATGTGTCATAACTTCGTTTATATTAATAACGGTCATAAGGGTATAATGCGTTTTTTAATGTTTCAGATCTAATGGTTATATTCTTCATTCATGTTATCTAATATTCTTGCGCTTGCAAGCTCAGCCCTGTATAGCCAGAATAAAGATTAATAAAAACAGAAAGGCGTCAATAGTATGTCTGTTGATCAAGAGACCGTCAAGCGGGTCGCACATTTAGCGCGGATTGCTATCCACGATGATGAGATAGAACCTGTGACAAAAAAATTCAATGCTATTTTAGGTTTTGTAGAGCAATTGAATGAAGTTGATGTCAGTGGAGTTGAGCCATTAACATCTGTGATGCCGATGACTCTACGAATGCGTGAAGATAGTGTTACAGATGGCGATAAAGTAGCAGATATTGTAGCCAACGCCCCTGTTACAGAAGAAAATTTTTTTCTTGTCTCAAAAATTGTTGAGTAACTTTTTATATTTTTGAAATTTGAGAACCAATATGACTGATTTAATAACCCTCACAATTGCGCAAGCTCGTGATTCTCTAACAAAGAAAAATCTCAAAGCAACAGAATTAACGGAAGCTTATTTACAAGCAATAGAATCAGCTAATCCAATTTTGAATGCTTATGTAACAATAACAGCAGAACAGGCAATGAAAATGGCTGCTGAATCAGATAGTCGCTTAGCGAGAGGGCAGGGAGGGCTTTTAGAAGGAATCCCTTTGGGGATTAAAGATCTTTTTGCAACCTATGGTGTTCATACTCAAGCCTGTTCACATATCCTTGATGGTTTTAAACCGCATTATGAATCAACTGTCACGGCTAATTTATGGCAAGACGGTGCTGTAATGTTAGGAAAACTTAATATGGATGAGTTTGCTATGGGCTCATCCAACGAAACATCATATTATGGTCCCGTTATTAATCCGTGGAGAAAAAAAGACTCGAATGAAAAACTCGTACCCGGTGGTTCTTCGGGAGGATCTGCTGCCGCTGTTGCTGCACAAATTTGTGCCGGTGCAACTGCAACCGATACAGGTGGCTCAATACGTCAACCAGCAGCTTTTACTGGAACTGTAGGAATAAAGCCAACTTATGGACGTTGTTCACGGTGGGGCGTTGTTGCATTTGCTTCATCTCTTGATCAAGCTGGACCTGTTGCCAGAGATGTTCGTGATTGTGCTATCTTACTAAGATCAATGGCCTCTTTTGATGAAAAAGATTCTACTTCCGTGAATTTACCAGTTCCTGATTATGAAAGTTATCTTGGTCAATCAATTAAAGGAATGAAAATTGGTATCCCAAAAGAATATCATATGGATGGAATGTCTCCAGAAATTATTGAGCTTTGGCAAAAAGGCATAAGTTGGTTAAAGGAAGCAGGAACTGAGATTAAGAATATTTCTTTGCCCCATACAAAATATGCTCTACCTTCTTATTATATTATAGCTCCTGCAGAAGCCTCTTCTAATTTAGCGCGTTATGATGGTGTGCGTTTTGGTCTACGCGTGCCTGGAAAAGACATCATTGAGATGTATGAAAACACGCGCTCTGTTGGTTTTGGTGATGAAGTCAAGCGACGTATTTTGGTTGGAACTTATGTTCTTTCATCTGGTTATTATGATGCCTGTTATCTAAGAGCTCAAAAAGTAAGAACACTCGTAAAACGTGATTTTGATCAATGTTTTGCTTCAGGCATTGATGCTATTTTAACACCAGCAACACTAACACCTGCCTTTGGTATTGCTGATGAAAAAATAAAAAATGATGCTGTAGCAATGTATCTTAATGACATTTTTACGGTACCCGTTAATATGGCTGGTTTACCAGGAATCTCTGTTCCTGCAGGTCTGTCATCAAATGGTTTGCCTCTAGGATTGCAATTGATTGGTAAACCTTTTGCTGAAGAAGTCATTTTTCAGATAGCGCACATTATTGAAAAAGAAGCAGGGATATTCAGCGCAGAAAAATGGTGGATGTAATAATCAAACTTCACAAAGGAGCATTTCTCATTGAGGATGAGAAATGCTTTTTTAAAAGGTGGAGGGATGAACTCTATTTCCTCAATTCATAGTCTTTATCCACCAAGATAGGCTTCTTTAACACGCGAATCAGAGAGCATAGTTTTACCTTCACCGTGAAATAAAATATGTCCTACCTCTAGAATATAAGCATAGTCAGCTATAGAAAGCGCAGCAAATGCATTTTGTTCAATAAGAAGAACAGTTTTTCCCATCTCATTAATTTTTCGAATAATCGAAAAAATTTCTCGAACGAGAAGCGGTGCCAACCCCAACGATGGTTCATCTAATATGACCATATCAGGATTGCTCATGAGTGCACGACCCACAGCAACCATCTGTTGTTCTCCACCTGACATTGTTCCTCCCAACTGTTTTGCTCTTTCACGTAGACGCGGAAAAAGATCAAATATCCATTCAATATCACGGGAAATTCCCTGCTTATCGTGACGGATATAAGCGCCTAGATGAAGATTTTCTAAAACAGTGAGATGGGGCATGATACGGCGTCCTTCAGGACTTAAAGCAATACCTAATCGCAAAATCTCTTCTGGTGATTTTTTAATAATGGATTTGCCATTATAGGTAATTTTTCCATAAACAGTGTGATTAAGTCCTGTAATAGAACGTACAATACTGCTTTTTCCAGCACCATTGGCTCCAATTAAAGTGACAATACTTCCCTTTTTTATGGACATAGAAAGATTTTGGACAGCTTTAATGGCGCCATAATGAACGTAAAGATTTTTTATTTTAAGAATATCCATAAACATCTCCGCCGAGATAAGCTTCAATAACTTTAGGGTTATTACGAATTTCATCTGGTGTACCATTGGCAATGCAACAGCCATATTCCATAACCAAAATATGTTGGCAAAGTCCCATAACCACTTTCATATCGTGTTCAATAAGAAGAATTGTAAGATCAAAGTCTTTTTGCACTTTTGCTATGAATTTTCTAAGATCCTCACTTTCTTGTGGATTCATGCCAGCAACAGGTTCATCAAGAAGAAGCAATTTTGGCTTTGTGGCTAACGCGCGTGCAATTTCTAGACGTCGTTGCACACCATAAGGTAAAGCTGTTGCCGATTGATTGGCAAGGTGATCAAGCTGTAACTGCTCAAGGAGCTCCAAGGAATTTTTATAAACTTCCTTCTTTTCTTTCATTGCTTTTGAAAAAAATAGAGCTGAAGAAAACCAAGGATATTTTTGTCGAACATGCGCTCCTACCATAACATTCTGCAAAACCGTTAACCCTGAGAAAAGACGAATATTTTGAAATGTTCTGGCAATATGGCGTCTACAGATAATATAAGGAGGCGCTCCAGAAATTTTTTGCTCATCAAAAAGAATGATGCCGCTTGTAGGAGCATAAAATCCAGAAATCATATTGAAAACGGTTGTTTTTCCAGCACCATTGGGACCAATTAATCCAGTAATACTTCCTCGTTTAATTGCCATATTAATATTATTTACAGCAACTAATCCGCCAAAACGCATTACAATATTATTGAGTGAAAGGATGGTGTCGTTCATAACTTTCCCTCAGTATTAGAAAGCTTTTTGCGTGTCAAAAAGCTATAAATTCCATTCCATGAGAATTCTCGTTGTCCCATCAACCCTTTTCTCCAAAACAAGATAATTACCAGCAATAAAAGAGAAAAAACAACCATACGAAGCCCTGGTGTTTCTGGAATATGTATGAAACCTAAGTCAAATGGACTTTCAATAATACGAAGCCATTCAAGCATAACTGTAATAATAATGCTGCCAATAATACTTCCTGTAATTGAGCCGAGACCACCAGCAACTACAATCATCAAAATATTAAAAGTTAGAAGAAAATTAAACATTTTGGGATCAATGGTTGAAATAAGAGCAGCCATTAATGCTCCACCTATACCTGCAAAAAACGCTCCAACAGTAAAAGAAAAACTACGGTAGAAAAAAGCGTTAATTCCCATAGTTTTCGCAGCAATTTCATCATCACGAATGGCACGTAATACGTTACCAGTATTGCTTTGCAGTAAAAGGACAATAAAGAGAACAGTAAATGCTAACCAACCATAGTTCCACCATAATGTTGCATTTTGAGGTATTCCCTTGATACCTAAAGAGCCATTTGTAAGCGATGTTGCGTTCGTAATGACAATGCGAATAATTTCTGCAAAACCCAATGTTGCAATTCCAAGATAATCACCACCAAGACGTAATATTGGCAAAGCAATCAATAAACCTACAACTGCAGCACATATACCACTTATAACAACAGCGACAAAAAAAGGTAATTGCAGATGATACAATGGTTCAGCGATAGGCTCCAGAATCCACATCATTTCTTTTTGTTCAGGGGAAAGAAGTAAAATTGCGCAAACATAAGCACCAATAGCCATAAATCCAGCATGTCCAAGAGAAAACATACCTGTGAAACCGTAAATCAAATTAAGCGAAATTGCCAATATCGCATTAATAGCAATCAGATTTATGATACGAAGCGTATAGTCATTAAAATGGCTATCAGCATAAAATAAAAAACCTATGAGAACTAAAACACTTATACAAGATAAAACAGTTGTCACTGACTTTGCCATTAGATTTTCTCCTGACTTTTTTTACCCATTAATCCTGTGGGCAATATCAATAAAATCAGAATCAATAAAATGAAAGCGAAGGCATCTCGATATCCAGATAGCGCGGGGAAAAATGCGATAATCATAATTTCAATAAACCCTAATAACAATCCTCCCAACATTGCTCCTGGTATCGAACCAATACCTCCGATAACAGCAGCGATAAATGCTTTGAGACCAGGAAGAACACCCATATAAGGCTGAATTTGAGGATAACGTAAAGACCACATAATACCTGCTATAGCGGCAAGAGCTGAGCCTATTCCAAATGTAAATGCAATAACTTTATTGACAGACACACCCATCAAACGCGTCGTTTCAATATCATGGGAGATTGCACGCATAGCAAGACCCGGTTTTGTTTTATGGATAATCCATAACAGTAAAACAATAAGAATCAATGAGACAACGGGAACGATCAGAGACATGGGAGCAATTCTAATGATACCATCTGCTCCTGATCCTAAATGCCATAAAAATGGTGTTACAAGAAAATCTGGTTGTTTTACACCTTTCGGAACACCACTAAAGAGTACTGTAGAAAGATTTTCAATAAAAAAAGAAACACCAATTGCACCGATAAGTGCCGAGATACGCGGAGCATGGCGTAGAGGTTTATAGGCAAGTTGATCAACAATAATACCCACTGCACTTGTAATAAAAATCGAAAAACAAAGAGCTAAAACCCAAATTGGGGTAAAATCTTGTGGAGAAATTTTAAAATAATAAACAAAACCTAACGCAAGGATTAAAAAAATAGCAATCCAATAAATTGAAGGGCGCCTTCTAAACCCTATGAAAACCGAATAATAAATAAGAACCGCGAGAAACAAAAGAAGAAGTGCTGCCCAAGCAGGCATAAAGCTAATTGTGGAAAAGAAAACAAAATATGCTCCCAGCATAAAGATATCACCGTGAGCAAAATTAATGAGTCTCAGTATACCGTAGACCATGGTGTAACCGATAGCGATAAGCCCATAAAGAGATCCCAATGCCAGTGCATTAAAAAAATACTGGATGAACATTTCAGTGCTCATCTCTCATCCTTCCACATTTGTTAATTTACATAGGATAACAAGAAATTTCTAAGTTTTTGGTTGAGAAAAAGATCCTCAACCAATTCTTGCATTTTAATAAGTAAAACTTTTTAATTAAAAAGCAGGTTTAACTTCTTCTAAATAAACACGTTTTCCATCCTGTATTTTAATGATACCAATAGGAATTTTAGGGTTATGATTTTCATCCATTGACATATCACCGAAGGGGGTTTGAAAATCTTTTAATTTGCTAAGAGCGATAGTAACTTTTTCACGATCAGCGCTACCAGCATTTTCAATAGCCTTCATGAACATCATATAACTCGTATATCCCAAAACAGAATTGATATTCGGCTCTTTGTCAGGATACGCTTTTTTCCATTCTTCTGTGAATTCTTGCGCAGCTGCTGACATATTCGGCATATCCTCACTATAGGGAAGTGTCGTATGTAAGAAACCTTCTGCAGCTTTTCCTGCAATCGTAATGGTTTCTGGATTATCCATAGCATCTCCGCCCATAATTTGAAACTTTGCTCCTAATTCTCGTGCTTGTTTCATAATGATAGCACCCTCAGAAAAGTAAGATGGAATGAATAAGATATCAGGTTTTTGCGCGATAATTTGCGTAAGAACAGCTGAAAAATCCTGATCTCCAGAATTATAGTTTAAATTTGAGACAACTTCACCACCTAATTTTTTGAAAGCATGCATAAAATAGCTTGCAAGACCAATGGCATAATCGTTTGAAATATCTTTGAGGATAGCTGCTTTTTTTGCGTGTAAAGTTTGACTTATATAAGTCGCAATTCCTACCCCTTGATAGGAATCAATAAAACAAGCGCGGAAATAATATTTCTTACCCTGTGTAACAAGAGGACTCGTTGAGGAAGTTGCAATGGTTGGAGTCTTTGCTTTTTCAGATATTTCACCACCTGCCAACGAAAGCGAGGAACCATAGCTACCAATGATTCCACTTACTTTTTCACTTGCTGTTAAACGCATAACAGCATTGGCCGCTTCTACTTTATCAGACTTATTATCAATAATAACAAGTTCCACTTTACGTCCTAAAATTTCTGGAATTTTTTTATGGGCTAATTCTATACCTCTAATTTCAAGCTGACCTCCAAATGCATTTTGACCGCTTAATGGAAGATAAACACCAATTTTGATAGGTTCACTTGCATAAACATTTGCTGTAAATGCCATGAATGCTGTGATTGTCGTAAGGATTTTCTTCAATTGCATTGCGCATTTTCCTTAATTGAATTGTTGTTTTTTCACTTTATATTGAACTTCTTTATCATGCAAGTTACACATTTATGAAAATATCATTATGTAAAAAAACCTTTCATATAACCTCTTTTGTAGGGCATTCCTTGTAAGATATGTAAAGCTTACAATCAAATAGTTTTATAAATATTCATGTTGATATTCTCTGACATTAAAATAGAAGGTACGACAATATGGGGAAATCTTATCTTGGGGCTTGCGTGTTGATACAAGAGCAATGTTTACTTAAACCTAGAGAATCAATATCGTACAATTTATAAGCTACAGGATCACGTTATTATGACGAGTAAGGATGCATTAAAAGGTTGTCCCCTATCTGAAGATAGTATAGGTGCTTGTGGGGAGATTATCGAAATCAGTGGTGTCATTAAGTGGTTTGATGGTAGTAAGGGGTATGGATTTATTGTACCTGATTTACCTCATTTCCCCGATATATTATTGCATGTTACAGTAATGCGAAGGGATGGTTTTCAAACAGCTTTGGAGGGAGCTAAAGTTATTTGTGCTGTGGAAAAAACTGAAAGAGGGTTGAAGTGCGTTCAGGTGAAATCCATAGATTGTTCTTCAGCAATTCATCCTTCAGAAGTTCCAGCCCGTACCCATGTTGTTGTTACTCCAGAAAGTGGACTAGAACGTGCAATTGTTAAATGGTTTAATCGTGACAAAGGATACGGTTTTCTTAGCCGTGGACAAGGAACAGAAGATATTTTTATCCATATGGAAACGTTGCGCCGTTTTGGTTTAGCAGAGCTTCGTTCCGGCCAAGTTGTTCTTGTACGTTTTGGTAAAGGAGAAAAAGGTTTAATGACAGCAGAGATTTATCCGGATATAGGCATTCCTTTAGCTACACATTGAATTTCACGAATGAAAACAGTATGTTTTTTAAGGTGGTTATTCCGTAAATTGCTATAGAGGTAGATTTTAAAAAAAAATATGGCTCTAGTGAATCCAATAAACCAAATGGGGAAAGTTGCGTATATTACGTTGAAAGAAACTAGAAAACAACAAGGAAGCAATTCTCTTATTTTTTGACTTTTAAACTTTGGTACTTTTTATTTTAGAAACAAAATTTAAAATTTTTCTGTGGTGGAGACAAGAATGTTAAAGCCTTTTAAAAAGGGGCATATTGTTTTATTGGTAATGCTTTTTATGTTAGAAATGCGTGTTGTTATAGCAAAAAAGCCCATAGAGATTCCTGTTCATCCGATTCCTTTAGAAATACATACAAAGCAAGGTGCGGTTTTTTATAAGGTAGAGGTTGCTTTTACGCCGTCTCAAGCAGCAGCTGGTTTAATGTATCGGACTGATTTTCCACGCGATCGTGCAATGCTCTTTAAGCGGCTAAAAAGTTCTCAATCGGGAGATGAACAGAAAATTTTTATGTGGATGGCGAATACGCCTTTACCTTTAGATATGATTTTCTTAAATTCTGAGGGAATTATTGTATCGATTATTGAAAACACTTCTCCATTTTCGACAAATACCATTTCATCAGAAGTTCCTGCAGCTTTTGCACTTGAGATTAACGCTGGTGAAGTTTCTGAAAAAAAGATACAAAAAGGGCAACGTGTTATTCATCCTGTACTTTGTGGAAAGTGCAATAAAAAATGACAGCTGAAGATATTTGTTTTTTTGAATATAATGGTTTGCGATTTGCTTATCGAGAAGAAGGACAGGGCGCGCCTGTTTTGTTGATCCATGGTTTTGGATCTTCTGCACGAGTGAATTGGTATGCAACGGGTTGGTTTCGCATTCTCACTGAAGCAGGATATCGTGTTATTGCTCTTGATAATCGCGGTCACGGAGATTCAGTTAAAAGTTATGATCCTGTCTTTTATACACCTCAAGCTATGGCTGGCGACGCAATAAAGTTACTACAGCATTTAGAGATATCTAAAGCCCATGTTATGGGATACTCTATGGGGGCTCGTATTAGTGCTTTCATGGCTCTTTTGCATCCAACATATGTACACAGTGTTATTTTTGGTGGTTTAGGTATTGGTATGGTAACGGGAGCAGGAAATTGGGAGCCTGTTGCTGAAGCTCTTTTAGCAGAGGATATTTCTACCATTACGAATCCACGTGGTTTAATGTTCCGTAAATTTGCAGATCAAACGAAAAGCGATAGACGTGCACTGGCTGCTTGTATTATCACATCAAAACAGGAATTAACGGCATCTGAAGTTTACAAAATTAAGCAACCTGCGCTTGTTGCCGTTGGTTCATTAGATGAAATTGGTGGTGCTGCAGAGCCATTAGCAGCTTTATTGCCTTGTGGTGAAGCTTTATCAATTCTTGGGCGAGATCATATGCTTGCTGTAGGCGATAAAGTTTATAAAAAAGGCGTTATAGATTTTCTTTCTCGTTACCCTATAAGATAAGCATTCTTTATAGGTTCTAGCATTCACAAAAATACTCAATATTTTTATCTCGTATAAATTGAAAAAAGCTTATTTAAAAATTTTTCTATTGTGACATAAGTTTTTATAAAAAATGGGAAGAAAAATAAATTCTTATTAGCCTATTTTATATATTTTTTAGAGATGTAATTCTTCTAGGGTTAGATAATTATACTTTAAAAGTTATTAAAAAGAATTATTTTTGAATGGTATAATAATAGTTTTTGCTAAAAAATGTAGTTTTAAATAAAAAAATTATTGTTATTTGTATTTTTTATAAAAGAAACAAAATTATAAATTATTGATCAATTTTTCTTACGAATATGCATTCTAAATGCAGATGCTCAAATGTGAGGTAAAGTAAAATTATTAAATAATATACAGTTTTTTTGCCATTTTTTAATCTATACGGTTATATTTAATAATGATAGACTCTTTTTTTAAAAGTTCTTTATGAGTGTATAAAGAATGTTGTAAATATATGTAATATTAAGTAAATATTCAGATTAAGCTTTTTTACTAACTTTACAGAATCATTGGAGTGTCTTATTTGCGCGACACGCAGTTATTTTAATCGTTTCAAAAAAAACAGGAGAGCATAGTGAATGCTGATGAAATAAAAAAACTTGATAATTATTTAAAAAATATATTCCAAAATTCAGCATTGCAAGTTAGAGCACGGCCTAAAAAGAGTGATTCTTGTGAGGTTTATATGGGAGATGAGTTTTTAGGCATTATCTATCGAGATGAAGATGAAGATGAGCTCTCCTATAATTTCTCAATGGCTATATTAGATATTGATTTAGAAAATTGATTCGTTGTTGATAGTTGAATGAAGTCTTTTTATCCCATAAGATTTATATAAGTTTTAATGCTTTAAAGCTCGTATGATTATTTCGTGCAATAATAAGATGGTCATGGATAATAATGCCTAACGCATTTGCTGCATCTTTTAATCTATATGTCATTGTTATATCTGCATCAGAGGGGGTGGAATCGCCAGAAGGGTGATTGTGGACTAAGATAAGTCCTGATGCGGATAACTCTAAAGCTCGAGAAATAACTTCACGAGGATAAACAGGGGTATGATCAATGGTTCCAGTTTGTTGCACCTCATCAGCAAGTAAGCCGTTTTTTTTATCAAGAAACAAAATACGAAATTGTTCACGTGTTTCGTGAGCCATAACAGCTTTACAATAAGCTAACACTTTATCCCATGATGAAAAAATATCGCGTTTAAACAATTGCGCACGAGCAAGACGTCCAGCAACATCTGAAATAATTTTTAAATCAATTGCAGTGGCGGGACCACATCCTGGAATTTCTTGAAGTCGGTGAATATCTGCTCCCAATACATCAGCTAATGAACCAAAACGTGCTATCAAATTTTTAGCTATGGGTTTTGTGTTTGCACGGGGTATTGTGCGAAAAAGCAATAATTCAAGATATTCATAATCTTCGATTGCATTTCCTTTTGACTTTAAATAACGCTTCCGAAGACGCTCACGGTGTCCTTGATAATGTTTATGGAGCTGTGCGTTTTTCTGAGGGGCTTCACTTTTTCTTTCTGATACTGGGGTGAGTGGAGAACTCGATGTTAATGCAAAGTGATCACTTTGAGTATTTTCCTTTTGATTTAATTTTTTAGCCATAACATCTCTACATTGCGTTAGGTATGCGAATTTGGAATATAAAAAATATTTTTAGGAGATTGTGTAAATATTTCATACCCTTCTTTTGTGACACCAATTGTATGTTCATATTGTGCTGTCAGAGAGCGGTCACGGGTAACAGCAGTCCAACCGTCAGATAAAATCTTAACTTGTGGTTTACCAAGGTTAATCATAGGCTCAATTGTAAACATCATACCTTGTTTTAATTCTATTCCTTCTCCAGGATTTCCATAATGGAGGATATTGGGTGCATCATGAAAAAGCTGCCCAATACCATGTCCACAAAAATCTTTCACAATTGAGCATCGTTCAGATTCTGCATACTGTTGAATGGCTGCACCAATATCACCTGTGGTTGCTCCAGGCTTAACAACAGCGATTCCTTTCATAAGACTTTCATAGGTTATTTTTAGCAGGCGTTCTGCAGCACGCCTGATTTTCCCAACAGGATACATTCGGCTTGAATCCCCATGCCAACCATCAAGGATAAAGGTTACATCTACATTCACAATATCGCCTTCTTGCAAGGGTCTTTTATTGGGAATGCCATGACAGACAACGTGATTGATAGATGTACAGCATGAATGGCTGTATCCATGATAATTTAGATCAGCAGGAAGTGCTCCTCGCTTAGCACCAAAAATGAATACAAAATCATCAATTTCTTGCGTAGTAACGCCTGGCTTAATAATATCCGTAAGTGCATCAAGGCATTCTGCAGCAATGCGACCAACTTCACGCATTTTAGCAAAAGCATAATCATCGAAAATGCGAATTTTCCCATTAAATTTTAAAGGGCTTTTATTATATTCAATATATTCAGTCATTGTTTTTTCTGTTTTCTATTTTTACTCTCTGAATCGGAAAAATGCCTTCTACACTTACGTGACACTTTACAGCATAACATTCTACTCCTGATTTTAATGCTAAATCAAATTTACGTCCATAGAGTGGATCAAGATCATGACAGATTGTAAAAGCTGCGCAATCTTCTCGTTGAATAATATAAAGCATAGCAGCTCTTTTTCCTTGTTGTATAACTCCTATGAGATCATCAAGGTGACGTGCTCCACGTTTTGTTTCGCTATCAGGAAATTCTGCTAATCCTTTTTGACGAATAAAATGAACATTTTTGACTTCTAGGTAACAATCAGGAAGAATGTCATCACGTAAAAGAAAGTCAATCCGTGATTGTGTCCCATAGCGTTGTTCTTTTAAAATTGTTTTATATCCACTTAATTCTGGTAGTAATCCGTTTTGAATTGCTTCTAATGCAAGTTTATTGGGTAAAGCAGTATTAATGCCAACCAAAGTATTATCGGCTTCAATAATTTCTAATTGGTAGGCATATTTTCGTTTGATGTTATTATGATATGAAAGCCAAATATTGGAGTTGAAAGCTGTTAATCCAAGCATTGATCCTGTATTAGGCACAGACACGGTGAGGACATGCTGATCATCTTGTTGAACATCTGCAAGGAAACGTTTATAACGACGGATAAGCTTTGCAGGAAAAAGTTTGGGAATAAAGTGCATATCCCTTTTTTAGGATTTATGATTTCATAATTCAACTGAGATTATGATTCGTCGGGGCTATTCCCTATAAAAAAGATAAAATTGATGTAAAAAACGCTACGATATCCTATATAAATTCCATCGTTTACTTTAATGGCTTTTAAAATTTATTATCTTTGAGTGAAAAGATAACATTGTCTATAATTTATTATTAAACAGCATTAGAGTACTGTGAAGAAGATTTCGTAAAAAATAGTGGAGAGGGAGATAGTTAAGTGAAACTAGGTAAGATTGATGGCTGGAACGAATAAGAATCGTGAAAATTTAACAAATGGTCCCATTATTATTTTAGTTGAGCCGCAGCTTCCTGAAAACATTGGTATGGTCGCAAGGGCAATGGCGAATTTTGGGCTTTCTAAGCTTCGGTTAGTCAAACCTCGAGAAATGTTTCCAAATGAAAAAGCTATAGCTGCTGCAAGTAAAGCTGATCATGTTATTAACAATGCTGTGATTTTTAACACATTGCGTGATTCAATTGCAGATTTACACTATGTTTTTGCCACAACAGCACGTGAAAGATGTGGATTTAAAACTGTAAAAAGTGCTGTCGAAGCAGCAAGCGTATTACGTCAGCGTGAAAGTATCGGACATAAGACAGGTATTGTCTTTGGAAGAGAGAGATGGGGATTAGAAAATGATGAAATCAGCCTTGTTGATGAAATTATTACTTTTCCAGTTAATCCTGCTTTTGCGTCACTTAATATTGCGCAAGCGGTTCTTTTAATGTCTTACGAATGGATGAAAACAGGTTTAGAGAATGTCAGCGATACGGCATTTCGTGCCGCAGAGATGGAACCTGCAAATAAAACAATATTTCATGGTTTTTTATCTCAGTTAGAAGAGGCTTTGAATATCCGTGGGTATTTTAGACCCCCAGAACGCAAAGAAGTAATGCTTGCAAATTTGCGCTCTGTTTTTACGCGCGCTAACTTTAGTGAACCTGAGGTTCGTTTATTGCGAGGCATTATATCTTCTTTGGATCATTTTTCGCCACAATATCCACGGGGGAGTAGAGCACCTGAAGAGCGTGATCGTAAAAAAATTAAAAATAAGTGTGAAAACTAATGGATGAACGACCTCTTCTTTTTTTTGATAGCGGTATTGGTGGTTTAACAGTGTTTAGAGAAGCACGTATTCTTATCCCTGAAATGCAATTTATCTATGTTGCTGATGATGCAGGATTTCCTTATGGAAATTGGAAAGAAAATATTTTGAAAGAGCGTATTTTAAAGATTTTTACAAATCTTTTAACACGCTACAATCCAGCCTTATGTGTGATTGCTTGCAACACCGTTTCTACACTGATGATGGCAGATTTACGACAGAATTTTCCTCATATCCCTTTTGTAGGAACGGTTCCTGCAATTAAATCAGCTGCTAAACAAACAAAATCTGGTTTTATTTCCGTATTAGCTACTCCTGGAACAGTGAAACGTGCCTATACAAATGAATTAATTAACTCTTTTGCTGGACAGTGTCATGTTCAGCTTGTGGGAAGTAAAAAGCTGGCTGGATTTGCTGAAGATTATTTACGGGGAAAATCTATCGATTCAGAAGAGTTAAGAAAAGAAATCTTGCCATGTTTTGTGGAAAAAAATGGACAATATACTGATGTTATTGTTTTAGCCTGCACACATTATCCTTTTTTGATTAACTTCTTTCGTGAACATGCTTTATGGTCCGTTGAGTGGATTGATCCGGCGAAAGCGATTGCCAAACATATCAGATCATTATTACCACTGTCGGAAAAAGTACACGATCAATATATAAAGAAATATCAAGATTTTGCGTTGTTAACATCGAAAAATATCACTTCTTTAACGGAGAATTTGTTTAAAGGATTTGGCTTAAAACTCATGAAAGGAGTTGACTTTGGGTTGCGAGACCAATAATGATGATCTAGCTATTCTTTTCAAGAAAATAGTATTAATTGACGTGTCCCGTGGATAACTTTGCATATTGATATGTTAAGGTGTTCTGTCAGTCTTTAGTATTTAAAGGCAGAGGAGGGCGCGTTTCCTTGGGGTCTTAAGATCTCGTGTTTTATTTTATAAGGAAATGCGATGAGTAAACGCGAAACAACAAAGTATAAAATTGACCGTCGTATGGGAGAAAATATTTGGGGTCGTCCAAAATCTCCTGTCAATCGTCGTGATTATGGTCCAGGTCAGCATGGACAGCGTCGTAAAGGAAAACTTTCTGACTATGGGGTGCAGTTGCGCGCTAAACAGAAATTGAAAGGGTTTTATGGAGATATTTCAGAAAAACAATTTCATAAAACTTATGAAGAGGCTTCTCGTCGACGGGGCGATACTGGTGAAAATCTTATCGGTCTGTTAGAATCACGTTTGGATGCTGTTGTTTATCGTGCAAAATTCGTGCCTACGATTTTCGCTTCTCGCCAATTTATCAATCACGGTCATGTTAATGTAAATGGTCGGCGCACAAATATTCAATCTTATCGTTGTAAACCAGGTGATGTTATTGAGGTTCGGGAAAAATCAAAACAACTTGTTTTAGTTTTAGAATCAGTGCAATTGGCAGAACGTGATGTCCCTGATTATATTGAAGCAGATCATAAACAGATGAAAGCAACCTTTACACGTATTCCTGCTTTTGCAGATGTTCCTTATGCTGTGCAAATGGAACCTAATTTGGTTGTTGAATTTTATTCTCGATAATTTTTCTGCAAGAGAAGTTGTTTTTCTCTTCTATTATTATAACTTCAAAATATTGTGTTATTTTTACAATCTTTGAAGTTAATAAGTGCTTTTTATGAATGGTTCTATATTAAGTTTGTTGCTATGTTTTATAGTCATAAACTTATATAGTTCCATTTTTTTTGTGTATCTAATTTATAAATTCAAAAAACATAAATGTAAGCTTTCTTTAATATTTGTTTTATCTTTGCAAAACGGGCTGTTTATTGTGCAGGATATGGTATTATGAATGATGTTTCAGTTGAATATCAGGCAATAGAAGAAAACGAAGAGAGAGATGATCCTTTAATAAGCGAAGCAGATAATTGTCATCCAATATTTCGTGTTGCTCCTTCAAGCGTAGAATTTAATAAATTGCGCAAACGACTTTTACGTCATATGCGACAAGCTTTGGATGATTTTTCTATGCTCTCTACAGGAAAAAAATGGCTTGTTGCTTTATCGGGTGGAAAAGACTCTTATGGTTTATTAGCGCTTCTTTTAGACTTAAAGTGGCGAGGCCTTTTATCCGTTGAAATTCTTGCCTGTAATCTTGATCAAGGGCAACCAGGATTTCCTAAGCATATTCTTCCAGACTTTTTAAGTTCTTATAAAATTCCATATCGTATTGAATATCAGGATACGTATTCCATTGTTACAGATAAATTGGCAGAGTCGCAGACATATTGTTCACTTTGTTCTCGATTACGACGTGGTAATCTCTATCGTATTGCACGTGAAGAGGGATGTTCTGCATTAGTTTTAGGTCATCATCGTGATGATGTTTTAGAAACATTTTTTATGAATTTGTTTCATGGTGGCCGATTAGCTGCCATGCCTGGAAAACTTAAAAACGATGAAGGAGATCTTTTTGTGTTACGTCCTCTTGTTTATGCTGCTGAGGAAGATATGGAAAAATTTTCTCAAGCAATGCAATTTCCGATTATTCCTTGTAATCTTTGCGGTAGTCAAGATGGTTTACAACGTAATGCAATGAAAGAAATGCTGAAAAATATCGAAAGACAAATGCCAGGACGTAAAGATACGATGATTCGCGCTTTAACAAATGTACGCCCAAGTCATTTGCTTGATAAGAAATTCTTTGATTTTAAAACGTGTTAATAAAAATTAGATATTAAAAAATAAGTTCAAAGAGTTTAAGATAAGATACTTATTTATAATGATAATTTATTGTTTTTTAATTTAAATATCGTAAGATTGTTTTGTTTCAAATTCTCTTATATTGCATCCATAAAAAACATCCGCCTGCATGTCACAAAGGAAATTCTTGTGTGCATAAAACACTATTGAAAAAAGTTTCCTTTCACTAACTAATGACTGTCGCAATATGAAAAGTGGGAAAATAGTACGATTGTCGATTTGCTCTTTTGTTAAGTAAAAATGGTGAGCCTTGTGGATTTTATTCTTTTGCGCCGCCGTCACCGTCATTTAAGGCATTAAATTAAGAGAATATACAACTGCTTGGTATTTGTGGAGTGTATAGCAAACATTCAGGGCAAGGATTGCTCGTAAATTCTCATGAAATGAGTTACATAAGTGATCAAGTTCGATTGTGAGTAGCCGATCTTTTTATAAACCAATGCTGATAGAAATCTTCATCATTGAGGACAGGAAGAAGTTAAATTTTCAAACTGCTACACCATAAAGATCATAGGCATCCGACTGTTCAATTTTAACGCTGACAAATTCACCAACACGCAATGGGCGTCGTGATGATATATGGACAACACCATCTATTTCTGGAGCATCGTATTGACTACGTCCTTTGGCAACTTTTCCTTGACTTTCATCGATAAGTACTTGGAGTCTTTTTCCAATTTTTTTCTTTAAAAGATGTGTAGAAATTTGTTGTTGTTTTGCCATAAAACGATGCCAGCGATTTTCTTTCACCTCTTCAGGAATATTTTCTAATCCCAAATCATTTGCGGCGGCTCCTTTTACTTCTTCATATTTAAAGCACCCAGCGCGTTCAATTTTTGCTTCTTCTAGCCATTCTAGGAGTATATTAAAATCTTCATTCGTTTCGCCAGGAAAACCAACAATAAATGTTGACCGCAAAGTAAGATCCGGACATATCTTTCGCCATTTTTCAATTCTACGGTTTGTTTTTTCTATGAGTGCAGGACGCTTCATATGACGCAAAACAGCTGGTGATGCATGCTGAAAAGGAATATCCAGATAAGGAAGAATTTTTTTTGCAGCCATAAGTTCGATAACTTCATCAACATGGGGATAAGGATAAACGTAATGCATACGTATCCAAATACCCATATCGCCTAGTTCGCGACAAAGATCAAAGAATTTTGTTTTGATTGTACGATCTTTCCAAGAATTTTCGAGATATTTAAGATCAATACCATAAGCACTCGTATCTTGTGAAATAACTAAAAGTTCTTTTACACCCGCTTGCACAAGTTTTTCAGCTTCACGAAGAACATCGCTGATGGGACGTGAAGTGAGATCACCACGCAGAGTAGGGATGATACAAAAACTACACTGGTTAGAGCACCCTTCAGAAATCTTTAAGTAGGCGTAATGGCGAGGTGTTAAACGAATACCTTGGGGAGGAACTAAATCAAGAAAAGGATCATGAACAGGAGGAATTGCTGTATGAACAGCTTCTATAACACTTTCATAAGCTTGCGGTTTTGTAATAGCCAATATATTAGGATACGTTTGGCGAATAACATCAGGATCAGCACCAAGACACCCCGTTACAATAACTTTTCCATTTTTTTTGAGAGCTTCATCAATATTGGCTAATGATTCTCTCCTTGCCGAGTCAAGAAAGCCACAGGTATTCACAATAACGACATCAGCTCCTTGATGTTGACGTGAAATTTCATACCCTTCAGAGCGAAGGCGTGTAATAATTCGCTCAGAATCTACGAGTGCTTTTGGGCATCCGAGGGAGACAAAACTAATACGAGGTGCTAGCATGATGATCCTACAATTACTATAAATGATTGAATTACGCTTTTATAACTTAAAAATAATGTTCTTTATTTTTATACCTATGCAATAAAATCTGTTACAAAGTTATTTGATTTTTTTCTACAAAATTTTATATGTTTTTATGCATGCATACAATTTTATCTTATTATATCGTAAAATTCTGTCATTGAGGACGATGATATAAGGCTGCTTCCTTTAAAGCATTCAAATTCTTTTAAAAGTAGGTGGTGAATATTTTAAAGCTTACTTGTCACGCTTTGCGTAAGTGAAGGAGACATGAGGGAAGGGAAAGTGAAAGCCGCTCTATAAGGACTTGGATTGTTTATAGACCGAATTGGGGTATCCTTTGGCAGTGGAGAGGAAGTCTACTGCGTGTGGCACAATAAAAAAATACTCAACAGCTTCTTATTGCGATATCTACCGCGTACTATAAGGTTTATTTTTAATATTTGCGAATAAGTCCGGTAAGTTTGCCTTGTATTTCTACACGCTCGGATTCGTATGTACGTACTTCATAATGAGGATTTGCGGCTTCTAATGCAATAGAAGCTCCTTTGCGTCGATAACGTTTTAATGTGGCTTCTTTTTTATCAATAAACGCAACAATAATTTCACCTGTTATTGCTGTATTTTGACGTTTCACAATGATCGTATCTTTATCAAGGATACCAGCCTCCATCATAGAATCATCTTTAACTTCTAATGCGTAGTGCTCACCTGTATTAACCATATCGCGTGGGAGAGAAAGAGTGTTTATTTGTTGCAGTATAGCAGAAGTGGGCACGCTCGCAGAAATACGTCCCATAATAGGAATGGTGATATTTTTTTTTTCTTCTTCATCAAAGTTGTCAAGGTTACTCAAGCTTTTTGATATTTCCCTTTTATTTCTTTCCATCATACTGGGAGAAATTTTACGTGCTAAAGAAAGGTTAAATGTTATTTTCTCAGGGAGTCGAATTACCTCCACTGCACGAGCGCGATTGGGTAATCGACGTATAAACCCTCGTTGTTCTAAGGCGATAATGAGTTTATGAATACCAGACTTTGAAGAAAGTTCTAATGCGTTTTTCATTTCTTCAAAAGAAGGAGGAACGCCAGTTTCTTTTGTATGGTTATGAATAAACAAGAGTAGCTCATATTGTTTACATGTTAGCATTCAATATTCCAATCAAAATAATAAAAAAGGAGTAAAGTAAAAATACATGTATATATGACACTTTTACAAATTTTTTCTCGCCAAATCAAAATTATTTTCTTTATTTTTGATCTTATAAGTTAATCTAATGAAGCAATATGTTTATTTATGGACATATTTAAGTTATTATTTATATAAAACTTACTTTAAGCATTTTATTAAATTATTACTTATATATTATATAGCTACATTAATATTAAATAATCTATAAAAATACTTTATAGCTCTGACTGAATTATCCAACACTAAATATTATAACCAGTGTTATCCTTTTCTTCTAAAAAAATATATCTACGTATCTTGTAATTTCTGATATAAAAAAGTTAATTAAAAGGCGTTTTATCAATAGCAGAATAGGCATTCTATATATTTAGAACACTCTATGGGTATTTAGAATCACTTTGCATATTATTTCTGCTTTTTTTAGTAAAATTATCTATAGCTATAATAGTTAGCATAATTTATAGTCATTCGAGATACATTCAATGAGACTAAATTTTTGCTTCATCTCTGCTTTATTCTATAGGATAAATTGGCTTTTGTTATATATTCATTATGCATGAATAAAAATCATACTCTCAAAATACCATTGTTGCTCATTGTCCCATCTCCATATCTAACGTGCCAACCGCTATATACTATTTTGCAGGACCCTAATGTTGCGATAATTTTTGGTTATTGAAAGGAGGCATAAAAGGTATTTTCATTTCTTTTTTATAGTTTCATTCTCTCACTTGTATCAAATATATAAGATATAATACTAAAAAAATACAATAAAATCAATATCTTGAGTGTAATTATTTTATAAGAATCTACACCTTTATGCATGATTCATTTGATCATTTTTTATAAACAATTACTATCTATAAACAGACCCCAAAAAAGCAAATTATGATGCAAATATTATAACGCATGTAAACATTCAAATGAAATGAAAAGCAGCTATCATTCATAGCAGGTCATAAATTTTATGATACGTTTTTATCACAGCACACATCACATTATTTAAAAATTTAGTTATTTGGAATTATTGATAACATTCATTAAAGATTACATCTTGTTTTAAAGATTGGATTGTTAATCACATAAAAGAACAAATTAATGGTCGCCAAAATTGGCGAGCGTAAAATAGAGGGCTGTTATAACAGCATCATCATAACACCAAACATTTTAAAAATTGCATGAAATGATTTAAAGACAAGATAGACTTTAAAGTGCTTTTAATGACATAACGCAAGCAAGCAAAAAACGTTTTAAAGGTCACAGTCTAAAAATACGAAACCAAATGAGCTCCCCCCAAATTTGGGGACACCTATTTAAGACAAAGATAAGCAGGTAAATTTCGAAAGAATTGTAATCATATCACAAGGCATGAAATTTTACTCAATTTTTAGACAAAAGTTATTCTGTTTAAAGAATTGTTTTATTCTAAGATAATGCCTTCAAAATTGGATTGGTTGATTTTGCCAACTCAAAATTGAGCCGGCTAATTTGCAAAGAAGTTACATTTGAGTACAAAATGAAATACACATAGCCTCATTAAATGAACGTTTAAATGTTTGGAGCATAAAATGAGATCTTTATAAGAAACGTTTGAAACTGATTTTTTATAACGATTATAGCTCAGTTATCATTTATTCATAAGATTGTTTTATTTATGAAAAAACTAAGATCTAAACTTAACAGCAGAGCAAATTTTAAAGCTTTATATTTGTAAAAAAAACGCAGCTTTTATCTTATGAGAGATTGTTTTGAAAACCAACGCTTGCAAGCGTAAAAAGAATGTTTTTTACAGATATTTATTGAATATGCATTTTCTTTTGATTGGATTGATAAAGCTACCAAGTATTTTGATAATGTGCTTTATTTCTTTAGAAATAAAAACGTTATGATTGATATGTTTTTAGAAAAGAAAAGCGTTTATAGGCTCTGTAATTCAAATGAATTTCATAAAGGCTGCTTATCCATAGCCCATGACACAGGGCTAGATTAGCAAAATAGGGAAATTTGCTATTGATTTTACGTGTCAATCAAGACAAATACACTATGTTTTTTTAAAATATCATAATGAGTATTTCGATAGGTTTTGAAGGTTCCTAAAACCCTCAAAAATCCTTAAAAACATATTACGGATTGTATTTATAGGTTGTGTTTTAATATAGGTTGTTTATTAAAAAACAACCTATATTAAGGTCACTCAGATCATTGTCTTTGGAGAAAAGTTGCCTAATGCCCTATAAAAGAGTTTTGCGTGATTGTCTTGAAAGGCTCTCGAAGAGATTTCTTATTGTTTTCTATGATGGTTTTTAACGACAGGATGTGCTTGATCGCATGATGTCTCGTTTATATGCGTGTTGAGTGGTTTAGAGGAGCTGGAGAGTGAATTTATCTCTAATTATTGATAAATATATTGTAGCATTAAATTGGGGATATTGATGTATTAAACATTGACGGGCTAAACAGTTTTGTTTAGAGGTCTTTTTACATAAATGTGGGGGAGAGATCTTCAGCAATTAGAATAAAGCAGTTTTTGGGTGTCACTTTTCTATGGTTACAGAGGCATGTGCTTTTGTTAAAAGCGTCATAGGGCAGTGACTGTTTTGAGTGGACTTGTTAGAGGTTCATGAAGTTCTTTTAAATAATGCTTTATGAATGGTGCAAAGCGGGGGCAATCTGTATTGTTATTTATCTTTATTACGCCAAAGTTCTCTTTTGAGAATTTTTCGTTGCCATTTTTGTTTTCTTTGGCTTGTTTACAGGTGTAAATGTTTATGCGCGCTCCTCAGCTATTTTTCATTCCCCAACCGATAATTTTTCTCGTAGGTATTCAGAAAAGCAGCAATTAGAAAGAATTGAGAAATTGCGGTCTTTAACGCCTAAAAGGATAAAGACGCCTTCAGAGCAAAATCCAGAAACGCTTTTGGGTGGGAAACAATGTTTTCCCATTCATGCTCTTGTTGTTGAGGGAGTGCATCATGTCAAAAAGCGCTTTATATCAGCCGTAACAGAGCCTTATGTTGGAAGATGTATCGGTCTTTTTGATATCCAGATATTAATCAAGCAGTTAACCAAAGTTTATTTGGATCAAGGTTATGTAACGGCGCGTTTTTACATTCCTGATCAAGATATCAAAAACAGCAAGACGCTCAAATTTGTTGTTGTTGAGGGCAAGCTTTCAGAGATTTACTATAATGGTTCACCGGCGTCTCGTTATAACAATGTTGTATGGAGTGCTTTTCCTGGGCTTCAAGGTCATGTTCTGAACATGCGCGATATTGAACAGGGGCTTGATCAGATCAACCGTTTGAGTTCAGCGCACGCTCAAAGCGAACTTCTTCCAGGGCGTGAAGAAGGGAGCACCATTGTCAATAT
>NZ_JBHIMO010000070.1:0-1238 GCF_042194195.1 Bartonella sp. MR30HLJHH
CAAAAAAAGCTGTACAGACGACTGTACAGCTTTTTATGTGTTTTCTTTAGAGGTAGAAGTTTTAAAGCATGAAAGTGTCCTTACGGCTTCTATAACCATAATAACCAAAAACACTGGAAACAATGGCGCCTACCAGACTTCCTAAAAAGCCCCACCATCCCATATTGGAGGCTGCTTTTGTGGCTTTAGTTGCAGTGTTTTTTGCTCCCTTGATCGTATCCTCAAGTTTGTCCGAGAGTGTTTCTGTCTGTTCTTCAAGGGCTTTGATGGCTTTTTCGGTTTTTTCCTCGGCGCTTTGATAGAGTTGAACGGCACGGTTTGCTGCTGTTTGTGCGTCTGAACGGGGCATGCCATCTTTTATGAGGGCTTCTATGATATCACTTCGATCAAATTTTGTCGTGAGATCTTCTACACGATCAGACAGGCGCTCACCAAGATTTTTTAAAGTGGTGCGATAGTGAGAAGGATCATTTTTGAAAGCTGTGATCGCAGAACCAATATCGTTGAGTGCTGCTTGATAGGTTTGTTTCAAGCGATCAGGGTTGAGAGCAGGAATGTCGCTTTTATTGAGAAGAGTGCGCAATTCACTACCAAGCTGATCAAAATTGATACCATTGTTACTGTTTTTTGCAAAAAACTTTTCAAGACTTTCGCTGTTTAATTTTGCAAGTATGGGGGAAATATTGGTTTTTAGGCTGTCTACGGTTTGTTGGACCATGGAGCTGTTTTCTAGAGCAGTTTTAGCTCCTATCTTTGCTGTACTAGAAACCACGTGGATGGCTTGGAGGGTCATTAGCAATGTTATGAGAGCCCAAGTGAGAAAGCCATGAAGCGTCCCTGACGATTCAGCAAAACGTCCAGCTACAAAGCCTCCCAAGGCTAGGCTAATCAGTGTAACGATAACAGAACCCACGCCAAAGGAGAGAAAAGAGCCTTCCAATGGGGTTGAAGAGGTGAAATCCATTTGGCTTAAGCCTAAAGCGGCTACCAGAAAAGAAAGGCAGATTGAGGTGGCAAGGGCTGTCACCAATCCCGCAAAGATTGCGGACCATGAAATGGGTGTGTGAAAGAATGGATACTTTTCTTCTAGAGATGTTTCTCCTAGAAAATTCGTATCGAATGGTGTGTCTTCAGGAATGCGAGTTTCCATGTTTTATCTCCTTGAATATGCTGGAGATACAATGTCTTTTTGCCAATTATGTTCCAAAAGTGAATAGATATGCGCTAAAAAGGGATAG
>NZ_JBHIMO010000071.1:0-1199 GCF_042194195.1 Bartonella sp. MR30HLJHH
GTGTTGAAACAGCCTTTAAAGGACTTGATGATAATATCAAGACTGTTAACGATCGTATTAAGGAAGTCTCAGAAGGAATTGCACAAGATTCTTTATCATGGAGTAATAAGAGTAAAGCCTTTGTGGCAACGCATGGGGAAAAGGACAGCAAAACCAATAGCAAGATCACATCGCTTAAGAATGGGGACATTACTTCAACCTCAAGCGATGCTGTAGCGGGTAACCAGCTTCATACATTGGGCACTGAGGTTGCAAAATCTTTAGGCGGTGCTGCTAGCTACGAGAATGGTGCATGGGTTGCTCCTACATTCACGGTTAAGACCTTCAATAAAGATGGCACTGCGACTGATAAGTCTTATGACGATGTCGCGACTGCCTTTGCTGGTGTTGGTGATTCATTCGAGAACGTTAAAGATACATTCAAGAATGTTAAGGATGAAATTACCAAAGAGATTGAAAAAGACATTATCATTGCTCAAGGTGATGCCTTGTTGTGGGACAAGACTACAGACGCCTTTGTAGCCTTGCATGGAAAAGAAAATAGCAAAACAAATAGCAAGATTACATCCCTTGCAAATGGTGACATTACTTCAACCTCAAGCGATGCTGTAGCTGGCAATCAGCTTTATACCCTAGGAAGCAGTGTTGCAAAATCTTTAGGCGGTGCTGCTAGTTATGAGAATGGTGCATGGGTTGCTCCTACATTCACGGTTAAGACCTTCAATAAAGATGGCACTGCGACTGAGAAGTCTTATGACAATGTCGCGACTGCCTTTGCTGGTGTTGGTGATTCATTCGAGAACGTTAAAAACGAGATTACCAATCAGATTAAAGATGAAAAATATGATTCTTTGAATTGGAGTGACACTGATAATGCGTTTGTAGCGCAACATTCAAGGAGACCGAGTGGTGGCTTGAAGCCAGAATTGGCAACCAATAGCAAGATTACATCACTTAAGAATGGTGACATTACTTCAACCTCAAGCGATGCTGTAGCGGGTAATCAGCTTCATACCCTAGGGAGCAGTGTTGCAAAATCTTTAGGCGGTGCTGCTAGCTATGAGAATGGTGTATGGGTTGTTCCTAGTTTCAAGGTTAAAACAGTCAATGAAGATGGCACCTCTGAAGATAAGGATTACTCTGATGTAGCGAGTGCTTTTGCAGGAGTTGGTAGTTCTATCACGAATGTTAAAAACGAG
>NZ_JBHIMO010000072.1:0-1191 GCF_042194195.1 Bartonella sp. MR30HLJHH
GATGGCGAAGAGCAAGTTTGAACGAACAAAACCGCATGTTAATATTGGTACGATTGGTCACGTTGATCATGGGAAGACCTCGTTGACAGCAGCGATTACGAAATATTTTGGTGAATTTAAAGCCTATGATCAAATTGATGCTGCCCCAGAGGAACGCGCACGTGGAATTACTATTTCTACAGCGCACGTTGAGTATGAAACGGAAAATCGTCACTATGCGCACGTTGATTGTCCAGGACACGCTGATTATGTGAAGAACATGATCACAGGGGCAGCACAGATGGATGGTGCTATTTTGGTTGTTTCAGCAGCTGATGGTCCAATGCCTCAGACACGTGAGCATATTTTGCTTGCGCGCCAGGTTGGTGTTCCAGCAATTGTTGTTTTTCTTAATAAAGTTGATCAGGTTGATGATGCAGAACTTTTGGAGCTTGTAGAGCTTGAGGTTCGGGAACTTTTATCCAAATATGATTTTCCAGGCGATGATATACCAATTGTTAAGGGTTCTGCGTTGGCAGCCCTTGAGGATAAGGATAAAAGCATTGGTGAAGATGCTGTTCGTCTTTTAATGAGTGAAGTTGATAATTATATTCCAACCCCTGAGCGTCCTGTTGATCAACCATTTTTGATGCCGATAGAGGATGTGTTTTCGATTTCGGGTCGTGGAACCGTTGTTACGGGTCGTGTTGAGCGTGGTGTTATTAAAGTTGGAGAGGAAATCGAGATTATCGGTATTCGTCCAACGTCTAAGACGACGGTTACAGGCGTTGAAATGTTCCGCAAGCTTTTAGATCAGGGTCAAGCGGGTGATAATATAGGAGCTCTGCTTCGTGGTGTTGACCGTGAAGGGATTGAACGTGGTCAAGTATTGGCGAAGCCAGGATCTGTTACGCCTCATACACGTTTTAAAGCAGAAGCTTACATTTTGACAAAAGATGAAGGTGGACGTCATACACCCTTTTTCACGAATTATCGTCCTCAGTTTTACTTCCGTACGACGGATGTTACAGGTATTGTTACGCTTCCAGAAGGAACGGAAATGGTTATGCCAGGTGACAATGTTGCCATGGATGTTTCGTTGATCGTTCCGATAGCGATGGAAGAGAAGCTTCGTTTTGCTATTCGTGAAGGTGGTCGTACTGTTGGTGCCGGTATCGTCTCTAAGATCATTGAATAAATAATGCTTGTTGA
>NZ_JBHIMO010000073.1:0-1190 GCF_042194195.1 Bartonella sp. MR30HLJHH
TGTGCAACTCCTTCTGAGACTTCCTTAATACGATCGTTAACAGTCTTGATATTATCATCAAGTCCTTTAAAGGCAGAACCAACATCGGTATGCGATTTATCTGTTACCTTACCGTCTGTAGAAACTTCCGATAAGTCATACTTTAGTCCTTTAAAGTTTTTGCCATCAAAGGATACAGCGCCACCTAAAAGCTTTGATAAATCCGAAGCTATGGTATGAAGCTGACCACCTGTCACTGCTTCTTTTGAATCTTTAGAGAGTGTTCCATCACTCACACCAGAAAGTTTCCGCGTCACATTTTCATTGTTGAGAATACTTACTTCAGTACCACCGGTTCCCTTACCAATAGTGATAAGACCTGCTCCTCCATCACGCAGACTGCGCGCCAAAGTTATCTCTGTTGCTTGCTTAACAAGGATACTGTCTCTTACATCGACAATTTCATCATTAAGAGTCGTGAAAGTATTATTAACTCCCTCAAAAGCATCGGCAACATTATGATAGCTCTGTTCATCACCTTTTGTGCCATCAGAATTAAATTGCGCAACTTTGAAATCAGGTTTTGTCCATTTGCCATCCCCATACTTAGTATCGCCACCGAAATATTCTGCAAGGGCTGTGTTCGTAGAATGGAGCTGTGAACCATTCACGGCATCAGTTGATTTCTCTGAAAGGTCACCATTTTCAAGAGAGGTGATTTTACTATTTTTTCTTTCCTCTTTTTCTCCATGTTTGGCAGTAAAGGCTTTTTCATCCTTATTCCATACCAAAGAATCCTGTGCAACACCTTGAAAAACTTCCTTAATACGATCGTTAACAGTCTTGATATTATCATCAAGTCCTTTAAAGGCAGAACCAACATTGGTATGCGATTTATCTGTTACAACACCATCTTTAGCAATGTACGATAATTTATACGTTGGCTGTGTAAGGGCTCCATCTTTAAAGGACGCTTCTCCACCTAAAAATTTAGCAATATCACCACCAATTTTATGAATCTGTCCACCCGTAACCGCGTCGCTCGAACCAGCCACAATAGAACCATCAGCCAGTGATGTGATCTTGCTGTTTGTCTTTTCACCTTCTTTTTCTCCATGCAAGGCTACAAAGGCGCCTGTAGTCTTGTCCCACAACAAAGCATCACCTTGCACTGCTTGCGTAATATTCGTTAGTTTTTCATCAAACTTTTT
>NZ_JBHIMO010000074.1:0-1180 GCF_042194195.1 Bartonella sp. MR30HLJHH
GTAGAACTTACAACATCACAACAAATTGAAACTGTTGAAAATCAATTATTTGAGCTAGCAGAAAAAGGGAAATATGGGGGTGGGTTTGAAAACTTTAATACAGCCATTACAAAAGCACTTAACATGGCAAGTGCAGCGAAAAAGCGTTCCTCAAGGCTCTCAGGGATAGCTACCCATATCAAAACACTTGATGAGAAAATGGGGGGACTACAGCCATCTGATTTGATTATCATAGCGGGGCGTCCTGCTATGGGGAAAACCTCTCTGGCGACCAATATTGCCTTTAATATTGCCAATGCTTGCAAGCGTCATGATAACAGCCAAGCCAATGAAGGGGGCATTGTTGGTTTCTTTTCACTTGAGATGTCATCTGAACAGCTTGCAACTCGTATTATCTCAGAGCAAATAAAGGTTTCTTCTTCTGATATGCGTCGTGGTAATATCTCAGAAGAGCAATTTGCAAAAATTATTCACGCAATGCGTTCCTTACAAACAATCCCTCTTTATATTGATCAAACAGGTGGTGTGTCTATTGCACAATTGTCCGCCCGTGCAAGGCGTCTTAAACGACAACATGGTCTAGATGTCTTGATTATTGATTATATCCAACTCATGACAAGCGGTTCAAAGCGTTCATTAGAAAATCGCGTTCAAGAAATTACAGCCATTACCACTGGATTAAAAGCACTTGCAAAAGAACTCAATATTCCCATCATTGCTTTGTCTCAACTTTCGCGTCAAGTTGAAAATAGAACAGATAAACGTCCACAACTCTCAGATTTACGTGAATCTGGTTCAATTGAGCAAGATGCCGACATTGTTCTATTCGTTTATCGTGAAGAATATTATCTCAAAAATGAAGAACCCAAAGAAGGCACTGCTGAGTATAGCAAATGGCAAGAGGCAATGGAACAAGCCAAGGGTAAAGCCGAGGTTATTATAGCAAAACAACGCCATGGTCCCACAGGAATCGTCCCCCTTGCCTTTCAATCCGATTTTACACGCTTTAGTGATTTATAACATAATGTAACACTTTAAATAATTGTTATTAGCTAACTGAAAATATTGTAAAAACACATAAAACATGTTATGATCTTTACATCATTTAATGGAACTTACAAACATGCTTAATAAAGTGATTTTAATTGGTCATTTAGGTGCCAATCCAGAAAGCAAAACA
>NZ_JBHIMO010000075.1:0-1178 GCF_042194195.1 Bartonella sp. MR30HLJHH
TAGTCTTCATATTTGCTTGTAGGCAAACCTTTTGCTGTCTTACTGAGTACGTTGTAAACGTTTGAAGCAGTGACTTTTCCTAGCCTTGCTTGAAACCATTCTGCTGTTCTTTGCTCCATCTCACACCGCCGTTTGTTGTTGAGTTGGTGCATATTCAATATCTTGTATAGGTGCATCTAATTGCTCTTGTTGTGCTTTTTTCATTTGTGAACGTTGCTTTTTTTTCAAAGAAAACAAAGCGATTTGAGCTTGTTTATAAGACATATCTGTTAGATTTTTTGCTCCTACGAAAGAGATAAGCTTACTTTCTTCAGATTGTGTTTTTTTAATTAATTCTTTGATTTCATTCATTTGTTCAGGAGAGATACCTGAAAGAAGCGTGTTGCCATCTGTATCGTCTTCTTTTCTTGCGACATTAAGAAGCATGCCTAAGAGATATCTACGTGCGTAGGTGAGAGTAGAACCAACCGCTTGTATGTTATTTTTGCTCCCTGTAGCGTCAAAAGGAAATGTTCCTTCTGTTGATATTTCATTGCCCGATATATGCTTTAAAGTCATTTCTACAGTTATGTCATTTGAACTCTGGTCTTTGATACGAGAGAACAAGGCAAAGTGATGTGTTGCAAGAGGTTCTTTGATTGCATCAATATATTTATTAAGCGTTGTATAGAGGCTTTTAGTATGTGTATTAATGGCGTTTTGTTCGATATCTTTGTATTCCATTTGCATAGCAGAAAGATCACGGACAAAGTTTTGGCGCTCTTGTCGTTTTATCTCTTGTTCTCGCAATTCAAGAAGACGCTTGAGACGATCCAGATCAACATCATTGTCTAAAGCTCTTTCTAAAATAAGCTCCATAGCTGTAGGTTTGTTTTCACAATCGTTCATTTTTTCCACTAATTCCGTTTGTGTGGTACTTAGTTCACTCATCTTGATTTCCTCCATTGCGCGCAATTCCCCCGTGGCGTGAATCACGCTTGTGTTTAAAAGTTGTTTGTGTGGTTAGAAAGAAACGTCGTCCCCTGTTAAGTTTTCTGTCTTTTCCTTGTAAACAATTTTGTAATCGGCATAAATTTGTGCATCGCCATAAATTCTTGGATCACCATCAATAATTGCATATTTGTAAATTTGTGCGTCCCCAAAAATATCCCCCCCATATACTTTTGCGTTATCATAAA
>NZ_JBHIMO010000076.1:0-1148 GCF_042194195.1 Bartonella sp. MR30HLJHH
TTATGGCAATACAGGATTGCATATTGATGCCCATAGTCGTGGTACCATAACAGCAGGAAATGGATCATATGATTTAGTAAAGCATGGTGTTCACGGTATAGCAAAGGAAACAACGGTTAATTTTTTTGGTCCAGCTTATAATACTCAAGACATGGCAGATACATTATATATCTTAAGGGATGGCAAGCAAACCACTGTCGGCTTGGAAAATCATGCAGATGATTTTGTTGGTGTTGTATTTGGCAAAAATCCGGCTACTTTTTACCAGAGGCCCCTTGGTAGTAACGTAGTGAAAGAGGCAAAGAAAGTACTATCTAATTATCCCAGCCCTCATGCTTGTTATAGTCATGCAAGTAAGGCGTGTCAAAGCGATTATGGGGATCCTAATCGTATATACATCCCTTCAAGGAGGAACAAATGAAATACATATTAAAACTATGAAGTGGAATAGTTTTGGTTAGTGTAGCTGGATGTAACATCGATAAGCCTCCTCCAGGGTATCTAAGTATGTGGGAGAAAAATAGTGTTACTGATTTTACTGAGGTAGGAAAAGCTTTGTTAGAATGTGGTATGCCAACGCCTTATGATATCGATCCAGAAAACCAACAGCAGAGTATTAATGCTAAAGCAACAACTTATGCTTGCATGCTCCAATCAGGATTCCGCTATAAAGATGAAGAAGTAGCAAGAGCGGGAGGGCCATGTTATACTTTTAGAGCCGAAAACCTTCCCATTTGTCGTCCAGGTGCTGTCATACCACAGCGAAGTGTCAAGAAGCGCTTAAACAGCCCGTTTTGTAAAAAATATAAAAATAGTCGCAAATGCCAGCCTTAAGTTTTGCTGTTTGTGATGATTAACAATCCGCCCTCCTTGCCTTCCCTTGGAATGGCGGGATTGTTTCCTCTATATCACTATTTAACGTCAGAGGGAGAAAAGCATTTACAAGAAGGTGCTGATGGCAAGGTTCATGTTTTCCTCAATGGTATTCTTACAACACCAGATGAAGCAACCCATAATACGGTTCAGTTGGCTGATAACAAGAATGATCCGCACTATTTTCTGATGTTTCCCCATAGCGATTCGCTCTTGGTAGAGGGGTTCATTGCAGGGTATCAGTATTTTCTAGAAGGTAAGTTGGGTGTTCTGAC
>NZ_JBHIMO010000077.1:0-1140 GCF_042194195.1 Bartonella sp. MR30HLJHH
AAAATTCATTTTTTAATACATCATCGACGCGAAAGGTAAATGTTGTCTCAGCCATTTTACGACTACTTAATGTGTTACAATATAATTCTAATGTAATACATTTTTACTATTTTTTCAATAGCTACTGTTAGAATAGATATCTTATATCTATTTTGCATTTTCATAGGGTTGAAAGGGACGCCCATAAATTCACAGGCTCAGATAACAACCCAGACAGCAGAGCCAGACCGGTTTCAATGCCCTCACAAATGACCAGATGTTTGGGATTGGCTTGACTTAAATGCACAGCACCACCTGTTACAGATCCCAACATGGCTTTTGCTGGTTTTTGGTCTGTTTTGCAGCCATTGGCTTGTAAAAAGGTTCTATGAATGGCGAAAGAGCCAGCGCCCTTAACAAGAGCCACCAACGCGGGCAGTGTACCCCCAGAGGGGTGTGGACACTTGTCGTAAAAGCGTAAATCGGGAGGCAAATCACATGTAATACCCCGCATACGTAAATAGGTTTCTGCTAAAGTATTTTTGATTGGTTGGCTTTGTTGCCAAATTGCTTTTGCTCTCTCTGCTTTCTTTTTTGCTCGTTTGAGATCAGCACAAAACTGTTTGGAGAAAGAAGGGGCGTGATCATAAGCTTGTTTTCCAAGCAAGCCAATTGTAATGAGTGCTTGTATGATCTCTCTAAAAGAGCAGCCAGCATAACAATAGAGTAAAAGACGCCCATCATGTCCATTGGCAAGGGATAAGCTAGGTAGCCTATCATCATGAGCAGGGCAACGGGTCCATAACGCCCATGCCAACCCCCGGCACAGCACGTGTGATACCGTGCGCATTCTTAAAAGAACACATCATTTTAAATCCTATAACGTTGTGTCATAGGACGGATTGTGCACTCTTTAGGGTGATGAGCTTGAGAAAGCCTTGTCCGTCCTTACGTGACAAGGTTTTCTTTTTATGCCGCGTCACTTTGACGTTGCTGTTTTGCTTGCTCGATGACATTCAAAAGATCTGATTGTAACCAACGCGATAAAAAACCAAATTTTAAAGGTTTTGGCAAAGAGCCATTAGTTACATGACGGCGGAATGTTGAGACACTCATATGAAGCAATTTTGCACTTTCACGGTCTGTCAAAAGAATATCATT
>NZ_JBHIMO010000078.1:0-1106 GCF_042194195.1 Bartonella sp. MR30HLJHH
CGATATCTTGGCTTTGATAAAATCTTTGTGCCTCTCTGAATTGTTCGGATAGTACTGAACCTTCTACATTGGCTTTTATTTTCATGAAAAAAAAGCAAATGTTGTAAAGAGCTTTATTGGTTAGATCTTATTTCAGGCATACGTTTGTTGTAATAGGCTATAATTTTGCTATACAATTTACGTTTTTGTATTTCGATAAGAGTCTCTTCGTCATCGCTTAAATTTCTGACCATTTGTAGCTTTGTATATTCATTTTGGATCATGGATGACATGGTCTTAATGCGTGTTTGTATATCAAAAAGTTCTTTCAGATCTTGTGTGTTACTTATCTTATCTAAGAAATCTTTCACTTGTTTAAAGCGGTTCTCTATGTCTTTGAAAGTTTGTAAACTTACAGCTTTTTCGACAATCCCACTATATTTAAGACGTGTATTAATTATTTCGCGTATCTTATGATACGGCAATCTCTGGAAGCCGTCCCTTTTCTCTTCGAGAACAAGTTTACGAAAAAGATTTCTATAGTGGCTAACAGATATGTTGTGGTAGCTTGTTTTTGTGTCTGGGTAGTCAAAAGGCGAAACTGGTATGAAAAAACTAAAATTGTCTCCTATTGCATGTGATAGTATTTTAGGTCCTATTATAGATTGATGGATTTTTTTCGCGTTTTCGATCTGCTTTTCGGTTTCTTCAATTTGTTGTTTTAACAACGTAATAATTTCCAGATAGTCTGCTTTTGAAAAAGGAATTTGAACAGTTGAGCCTTGAGTTCCAGAACCCCAACTAAAGTTAGACGTTAGAGTTAAATTTATCATTCCCAAAAGGGTAATTATTCCTGTTATAATAAGAATCTTTCTCATATACTTGCTCGCTTGATTTCGTCAGGGATTGTTTTATTAATAGGCACACGGTTCCTATCATTGGGCTGTTTTAGCTTTGGTGCTAATGCACAAGCTGATAAAAGGTTTGTAATTAAAATTATAAGGGTGATCGACTTCATTTTAACTATTTTTGATAATTAAACAAAGCCTGATATTTTTTGTCATTATTATAATTTTGACACTAAAGTAAAGTGTATAGTTTGCGATAATTGATCTTTTCTTAATTTC
>NZ_JBHIMO010000079.1:0-1097 GCF_042194195.1 Bartonella sp. MR30HLJHH
TCATTCCTTGCGCAAAAATCACAGCAAAAGGAATTGGTGTGCTGTCTCAAGAGCTTAAAAGACAAAGCATGCATTAAAAACAACAATTATGGAAAAGAAATACGAACGACTAATCTTATAGTATCTCTATAAGCCGTTTCTAACCACACAAACAACTTTTTAAACACAAGCGTGATTCACGCCACGGAGGAATTGCGCTCAAATAGGAGGAAATCAAGATGAGTGAACAAAACACTAACCTAACAGAAATTGAAGAAACGCATCACTTAGCGGTTAAACAAACTGCTATGGAACGCATTTTAAACAGAGCCTTAGAAAATGACGTCGATATGGACCGTCTTGAGCGTCTCATTGCCTTACGAGAAAAAGAAATAGAACGACAAAACTACGAAAGATTTGCCAGTGATCTTTCGAATATGCAAATAGAATATCAAAAAATACAAAAAAACTCTACAAACACCCATACAAACAGCCAATATGCAACCCTTGACCAGTACATTGATGCTGTAAAAAATACTCTTGCAAAACACCGATTTGCTTTGTTTTCTCGTATCAAAGAACAGAGTTCAGACAATATAATTATAGAAATGACTTTGACGCATCCGTCTGGAAATAAAATCTCAACAGAAGGAAAGTTTCCTTATGACACGAAAGGATGCAAGTCAAATATACAATCGGTTGGTTCTGCAATCACATACGCACGCAGATATCTGTTAGGTATGCTTCTTAATGTCGTGAGTGAAGATGATGATACGGATGGGAACACACCTATTAAAAAGGCTTTTCCACAACAGATCAATGAAATCAGAAGACTCATCGTACAAACCCAAGCAGAAGAAGAAAAAATACTTGCTTATGTCGACGTCAAAAAGCTTGACGATATGTCTGAAGGACAAGCACAAACGGTATTGCATCTTTTGAAAAAGAAACAAAACAAGCAAAAAGTGGAAACAGATTCTACTATACAAGATGCCGATATAGCAACGCCACAAGAGCAACAAACGGCGGTGTGAGATGAAACAAAGAACAGCAGAATGGTTTCAAGCAAGGCTAGGAAAAGTCACTGCTTCAAACGTTTACAACGTACTCAGTAAGAC
>NZ_JBHIMO010000008.1:0-80657 GCF_042194195.1 Bartonella sp. MR30HLJHH
TGATACCCTTGATCCAAACGCCCCACCAAACGCATGTGACGAAGGCGAAGGCGTCATCCATATGGATGAAGAGGATACATGATAGGTTATAAACCAGATGTAGAGCCCCTCATTAAAAATGATTGCTTAAATACCTCCCTTCCCTATCTTTAAAGGTGGGGAGTGGAACTAAAGTTACACGTGTGGAACTGGTCGTTCAAGAGGCTGTACAGCCAAACGAAACCCCATGGTACGCAGTAAAGCATTCAAGCTGCGGAACTCTGGATTACCTTTTTCTGAAAGTGTACGGTAAAGTTGTGTTGGGTTCAAGTTGGCTGCTTTAGCTACAGCTTGAACACCACCATAAGCTTTGGCCATTTGGCGTAGAGTTACAAGCAGCTCACCCTGATCACCATCTGCTAGGATTGCATCAAGGGTAGCCGCTGCCAACTCAGGATCATCACGGAATATTTCTGCCATTGCATCATCATGGTTACGGTCTTTCATTTTTACACTCCTTTAATCTTCACGGTTTTGCCAATCACGCCAGCAAGCACATGCACGAGTGATATCAGTCTCTTGTGTTTTTTTGCTGCCACCACATAATAGCAACAATACGGTCTTTCCAGATTGGACATAATAAACTCGGTAGCCAGGACCAACATTAATACGCAATTCATGAACACCCTCACGAAGCGGCTTGAAATCGCCAAAGTTCCCCTGCTCTAAACGATTAAGGCGGCGAATAATTGCAGTTTTAGCCTGCATATCACGGAGCTTTCGCAGCCAATCAGCTATCAAGTCTTTGCCATCAGAAGTAAGGTAGTGACGTATTTCAAACATGATGTATACTCGTTTATAAACGAATATTTGTCAAGAGAGAAATTAAAAGTTGAGAAAAAATCTTCTTTTATTCCAATGAAAAAGAGACATGAAGCTAACCAAGCTATCTTTCCGAATGAGAAAGATGTCAATTTTTTAATCCAGCTCTGCTTTTTGCGGAGCTTTTTTTATGGAGCAACATATGCGAAAAATATCATCAGAAGGACTAGCACTTATCAAACAATGGGAAGGTTTGCGTTTGAACGCCTATAAAGATGCCATTGGGGTGTGGACAATAGGTTATGGACATACAAACAGTGCTGGAAAGCCTTTTATTTACGAAGGCATGACAATCACTGAAAAGCAAGCAGAAGAACTTCTTTGCCAAGACTTAAGACAATTTGAAAATGCCGTTGAACGCGCTGTGACAGTTTCATTAACGGATGAACAATTCGCGGCGTTAGTATCCTTTTGCTATAATGTAGGAACAGGAGCCTTTTGTAACTCGACACTGTTAAAAAAACTCAATCAAGGTGAATATGAAGCTGTCCCTGCAGAGCTACAGAAATGGACCAAAGCAGGCGGGAAGCGTCTTGAAGGTCTCGCACACCGGCGCGCAGCAGAAACAGGGCTATGGGCAAAAGGGGCTTATGTTTCTTCCAATTATCAAACAGTAGAAACGCAAGCACCAACGGGGGTTTTCAAAGCAGAAGCACTTGCACCGATTATTGGCTCTTTTTCAGGTCTTGGCGGCTTGTTAGCAGGCAATGGACCAATCCAATGGGCTTTGGCAACCATTATGGTCTTAGCCGCATGTGCTGGTATTTTCTTTGTTGCTAAACGCTTTCAGGAGCACCGCCTATGATCTTATGGATGAAAAGAAATTTGATGCTAATAGGCGCGGCTTTAGCCGCTTTTTTTATTGCATTAGCAAGAGCTTTTACTCTTGGGAAAAAAGCAGAGCAACAAAAGCAAACAGAAAAAGCTTTAAAAGCAGCCACAACACGTCTGGAGGTGGAAAGTGAAGTTAATCAAAAAAGTGATGCTGATGTGCGTACTGCTCTCTCTCACTGGTTGCGCAACAAATAAATATGTTTCTTCTTGTGTTGGCTGGTTGCCAATTTATTTAAGCCGGAAAGATCTGAACGCCATCAGTTCAAACTTAGCAAGAGAGATCTTAAAGCACAATAATCTAGGTGAACGCGTGTGTGGGTGGAAACATGGCTAGAAAAAAAACACAAGACGATATAGAGCTTACAGAAGCAGAAAAAGAAATACTTCAAGAAATCATCATGACCTACAAAAGTGTAAAAGTGATGTCTCGTTATACGAAATGGATAGCGTTTTTTATCTTTTGTTGATCCTTGATTTTCCTCGTCCTATGGATGCGATAGACAATGTCTTTGCACATTTAAAACAGTAGCTAACCAAAAACTAAAAGCTTTATCCCCTCCTGCTTTTAAAGCGAGGAAAGAGAGCTTATACCGTAATCTATCCGCTAACCGCTGAAGTGTTTCTTAGACACCTGACTCGACAATAAACATATTATCAAGCCTTTCCTGATATAAAAGACGCCCATTGTTCTAAGAGGACAGGGCGTTGCTCTAAAAAATCCGTTCGCATATAAGCTTTCATTACTGAACTACCAACTGAATGCGCAAGAACAAATTCTGCAATTTCAAATGGTGTTGACGTTGTCTCTGCTATCCAATCCCGTAAGCTTGAACGAAAACCATGAGGTCTATAATTAAAACCTTTGTCTTTCATGAATTTAGAAAGTGTTACATCAGATATAGGCTTTCCAGAACTCCCTGAAAATAAAAAACCATTTTTTTCTATTTTTTTTGCTTTTTCAATAACAGCAAGCGCTTCAGCTGTAAGCGGCACACGAAAATCAGAAACCTTTCCAACAATTCCCTTCATATTTTCTTTTGGGATAATCCATATTGATCCATAAATCTCTTCTGACCGAATATGCCTAATTGGCGTAGAACGAACACCCGTCAAAATAAGAAGTTTTAAAGCTAGATTTGATACAAGCTCATCATTTAAAGATTGAAAAAACTTAGGCACTTCTTTCCATGGCATTGCTGGAATATTTTGGGTATTTTGAATAAACTTTCCTAATAAAGCTTTTGCTTTTGGTATCAATTGCATATCCACATCTATACCAAGTGCCGCCGCATGTTTTATAGCTATATTCAAGCGAGATAGAGCTTTACTTGCTGTTTCGTTTTTTGTCTTCCAAATGGGAGAAATGCATCCTTTTATATCAACTTGCGTCAGTTCAGTGATTGGCATATCACCAAGTTTAGGAAAAACATGTAACTCAAGAGGTGTTAACCACCTTGCTGCTTTTCCTTCATTTTTCAATTCGTTTTTTTTCGCTTCAAAAGCACTTGAGACAATTTCTCGTAAAGAAATACCACCCCCTGCCCGACGCAAATTTTCTTTTTTCTTTTGGTGAATTGGATCAATTCCTTGATCCAAAAGATCACGACAAGCTGAAGCCTTGAGCCGTGCTTCTTTTAAAGATACATTGCTATAAGAGCCCAATCCCATTTCTCGTCGTCTTTTATTGAGGTCAAACCTAAAAACCCATCGTCCTTGATCTGGTGCAGTTTTGATAAGCCATAAACCAGCTCCGTCAGCATATTTGCCTTTAGATAGATTTTTTACAGATAAGACAGATAGTCTATCACGTGTTCTTATTCTTCGAACCACCTTTTAAAAACCACCTTTTGAATCGCGCTTGGAGCGCTTTCATCTGGTACTAAGATTATATATAAAAGGCGATTTAATAAATAAAATAAAAATAACTAGTTATTAAATAGAAAAAAGATAAACCGCGCTATCAAGTGATATTGTAGAGAGTTCTAAGGAAAGAAAAAATTGGTGTACAAACGTGCACGCCGTCCGCACCACTCTATGTGAATTTTCTTGATTTTCTAACTATTTAGATAGAAAAACTATCTTTAAGTTTACTTTTTTAACGCTATAATGATATTATCATGTGATAATCGTAATAATACAAAAAAACGAATCATTCCTTCTTTGCAAATAAATATTTTAACTATACCTTGTGAACCAAAGAATTTTCATTCTTAACAATTAAGAATTTAAATAATTCTTTCGTATCTCCTCATCATCACTCAAAATCAAAGACCCTTTCTTCACCATAAAATAGCATTTACAATGCATAACATTAAAAAAATAAAGGCCCTATCAAAGAGATAGGACCTCTTAAATTTAAGCTCCTTTATCCTACACAACTAGAATTTGTAAGCTATTCCTGCGCGAAAATCATTCGTCTTATACTTAACTTCAACCTCGTCTTTAAATTTCTTTTTCCCAAAATCTGAGTAACGATATTCCGCACGCACAACAAGATGATCTGTCATTGCAAAATCAACACCACCACCGAGAGTATAACCAATCATCGTTTTTGTTGCATCTGATGTCTTATTAAAGGGCTCAACTCCCGTAATTACCGTCGACAAAATATCTTGAAACTGTCCATAAGCAACACCACCAGCAATATAAGGCATCACACGCCCCGCAGAAAACCCAACACGCACCCGTGTAGCACCTGTCCATTTTTGTTTTAACGTATGATTAAAAGTTAAACTGTTTTTCTCTTCTTTATCCTCTGCAACAGAGCGAGAAAAGCCTCTACCCTGTCTCCTGACAAGTTTTGCCTTTTTTCGACTTTTTTCTTCTATTCCTGGTTTCTCAGTATCCGATCCTTCAGTATCCGATCCTTCAGTACCCGATCCTTCAGTACCCGATCCTTCAGTACCCGATCCACCGGCACTCGATTCATCAACCTGAAATCTTGTTTTTGTATCCTTTTTTTCCGTTAAAAGCATATCCGTATCAATCCCCACAATAAAATTATTACCGAGATCAAAATTAACACCCGCATAAAAACCACCTATAAATCCAGAAAGCTCAGGCATATACTGTTTCTCGACGGGTATCCATGGTTTACTTTTACTCTCCTCATCAGGATAGAGAGGAATATCAACATCACGCGTTATCGCAGAAGTCTTACTTGAAAAGCCACCCACTTGCCCCCCGAAATAAATACCTGCCCAAGAAAAAGGTGAAGAAGCAACAACTTCTGAGGCAACATGTACTGGCTCTTCATGAGCCACCACATCTGCAGCCTGTACTATAGAAGGTGAAATTAAAGAAAAAACAGATGCTGTTATAAATTTTGTATTCATAAAATTATACCCCATTGCTAAATTTAAATATAATCAAAAATCACATTTAGAAAAACAAAGTTTTATAAATTCTTATGCTGCAAAATCACATGTACTCCTTTATAGTTACATTTAAATCTATCACTAGATTAATATATCTTTACATCAAAATTTAATATTATCAAATAAATTTTAAAATATTAGAATAATGAATACTTCAAATAACAAATTATTTAATAAAAATACCTATTATATTTTTTAAATGAGGAAATATAAAACATTTTGTATCAAAACAAATGCAAAAAAATCACAAAATAGTATATTTTTTTGCCTTTTTTCGTAAGAAAAATTCTAAAATTGTGTAACTATTTTTAGAAAATCGATATTCATTAAAAATATTATAAATACCTCTATATTCTTACACCCAAAATGCATACTGTAAATTCTACAAAGTATAAAAAAACAAACCTATTTTATATTAAAATCATACCTTTTTTCTAGCAATTTCTAAAGGATGAGATTATTAATTACGCACAATATCACTATCCTTCTAAATCTTGTCTCCAAACTAAAATTCTCAATCATTTTATTTAAAAATTGCTCTTCCCCTACTGATTTCTATATTATCATCTGCCTTTATTGCAAAACGGTCTTTATTAGGAAAAGTTATAAAACATCCCTTCATACAAATTGTAATTGTTTGATGAGTATTTAAAGAAATTTTTGAAGGTATACTTCCTTCAACAATAATAAGAGATTGTATTTTTAAATCAGTATTCTTCACTGTTGCAGCAAAAGCTGTTATGGTAAAAATACTTAATAGAATAACTGTAATCAAAACATAAGTATATTTCAGCATTCTAAGATTCCTTCCTCAGCAAAACGCTTATATAGGCTAAATCGAAGAGCATTGGTTACATGAGAGGATGAGGTAATATTAGGCACATAAATAGCCAAGTTAAAGGAAAAACTCTTACGATCAAATGCTGTAAAACTCACCTGTGGGATAGGATTTTTTAAAACGCCTTCTGTCGCAGAAGCAATCTCTAACAAAATTTCAGCAACATGCTCTGGAGCAACCTTAGATGATACAGTAACTGATATATCAATTCGTCCTACTTTATTACGTCGTGTCCAATTACTAACGTTGTTATTAATAAGGCTTGAATTGGGAATAATAATCGTCTTACGCTGAATGGTCTCAAGTTCCGTTGCACGCACACTAATACGCTTAACAACACCCCCTACTGATCCAGATTCTATATAGTCTCCTATTTTAAATGGTCTTCCAACTAAAATAATAAGTCCAGAGACAAAGTTTTGGACAATATTCTGTAAACCAAAACCTATACCAAGTGAAAGTCCTCCAGCAATAAGAGCGAAATTTCTAAGATCCAAACCTGCCATTGACAATCCCGTCAAAGCAGACACAACAACGCCTCCATAACTTATCACTGTTTTGATAGAATTACGTATACCAGAATCGAACTCTCCATGAACCAACACCACACTATCTAACCAACCAATAAATCGGCGAATAAGAAACCAGCAAACACAAAAAGAAATAATTCCTGTTATAATAGAAATCAGAGAAAGAGTAATATTTCCAATCTGAAAACCAGTAACCAATTGCCACAATACTGCTTTCAAATCAGAATAGGAAAATCCAAACTGTACAGCAATTGGCATTGCACAAAATACAACAACAAATAAATTGAGAAAAACGCTCACAAAAACTCCCAATTGATTCATCGTTTTTTCTTCTAAATGAAACCTCTGCATCAAAAGATGACCAACCGTTGTTTTCATAAATTGGCCTTTAGTTCCAAGTGCTTGAACGCTTTGTATTCCTAAATACATGAGAACTAAAAATGCTCCATCAATCATAATTTGCTGCATAATAAAACGCGCAAGACCAACATAACCTAAAAGATTCAACACAAAGAGCAGTACCCCCAAGCCAATAAGAGGAATGCGTATATAAAATGGCCAAAAGTATGGCTCTTTTTTTTCTCCTTGAAAACGCTTACGTCTAAATCGCAAAGGTACCAATGATATTATAAACAGCAATATCGCTACAAGAAAAACAGCAATAAAACTTTTAGCAATTGTTAAAGATAGAGGCGCTGAAATGATTTGATAAATACTATCAAGAACAGCGTCAAATGCCAACACACCCGCTAAAGCAGTGAGTAAAATCACTAATTGATAAGCAGACGATGGTGCAATACTGAGAAGACGTACATGGGGCATATTCGAAGATAAAAGAACAATTGCTAAGCGATTGATTAAAAATACTAAAATAATTTGACAACCTATCATATCAAAAACTGTTGTAAGCTTACCTAGATCTAAGTTAAAACTACGAAACAAAAACAACACAAGATAAACGCAAAAAGTACATACAAGCGAAGGTAAGAGAACTGAAATAAAGGCGATCAATAAGCGTTGTAAATAAGATATTTCCTCATTAGACTTCCTAAAGTGGCAATACACATGAACAAGAACTTTTCGAGAAAAATACGAAAGACCCAAAGTAATAAAAAGTGGAATTAAAAAGGAAAGAAATAGCTGTAACAACTTGAAATAAAATATAAAGTTCCACAAATAATTTAATAACAAAAGAAAATCTGATGAAGCCTCTTTTGTTTTTTGGGCGAGCTGTTTAATCATCGGAATTGAAAACTCATGCCTATACGTAAGCGTGCGTTTAAAAAGCTCCCGAGATTGAGAAATAGAAAGTTCAGCTATTCTATTTGCCGCTAAGAAAATTTCTTCAAAACGAAGCATGATACTGTTAATTTTAGCTTTTTGCTCTATCAAGTAAGAATATTCCTTCACTGAGTTTTTCAATTTTTTTACGTCACGATGGAGCTCCGTTAATTGATCAAGAAGTGTATTAATCTCATTAAGAGGAGGACGCAAAACAAATGCTGCCTCAATAGCACGTTCACTGATATCTTGTGCACGTAACCGCAATTCTTCTAAAGCACGCTCATCTTCTGATTTTCTGTCAAAATCTCTTTTTAACGTTTCAGTATTTTTTTTAAGAGTCTCAATAATCAACTGTTGTTGTTGAATAATTTCATCAACTGAATAAGAAGCAATCGTTTGTTCGACAATTGTATTTTGTGCCCCCCTATTTCCCCATGCACCAGAATTAAATACAAGGATAATCCCCAAAAGAAGGAAAAGTATGTGGATGTTTTTTCTACAAAATGAATACATATCTACCTTATATGCACAAAAAGTATTTTATTCCTCTCTTTTAAATATGGTATAAAGCAGATATTTTCAACTTTTGTAGAATAATCTTATAAAAGCTTTCCCTTATCCTATAATACTGATAATAAGAGAAAAGGATAATAAATAAGCTGAATTCAATAAGATTAAAGAAGGCACTCTAGCATGTGTTTTTTGCACCTCTATTGCAAAAAAGAAAATTTTCTTCCTTTGACAACTTGGATTTTTCTATCCAGTTTAGGTGTATTCTTGACGAGCAACCTAGGAACGCGTGCTTATTTAATCAAACAATCACACACCAATAATATCATTAAAACGAATAGATTTGATTTACACAATAAATGTGATCAGTTGAATGTTACCACAACTGAAAACAAAAAACTTGTAACACTCCATACAGAATCTATTTTTACGAGAACCTTTCAAAAAATCCTAACATTGGATTTCTTTTTAATAAAGATTCCAGCTATTGATACACGATTTCGTAGCGTTAAAACGCAATATTTCTCAAATAAACGCGCTCCTCCTAATGAATACACTTAAATTCTCTTCCTTGAATTATAAAACGATCATCTTATTTTACTTGTGCTTTTAACTTTAAATAACTGTTAGATTGCCTATTAGCGGAATATATCATGCGTACACCTGGTTGGTTAACTACCCTTTATTGTTTTATTCTTTTAAGCAGCATTTATGTTGCCTTGCCCAATTTATTTTCATACGAACAAGTTAAAAACTCGAAATTCTTACCCGACACCCGTGTAGCACTTGGTCTTGACCTTCAAGGAGGCTCTTCTCTCCTGCTCGAGGTTGATAGCAAAACGTTAAAACGCGATCAGTTACACATAGTTTTAGGCAGTGTACGCAATGTATTGCGTGAAAAACAAATCCGCACCTCAAGTGTGCGTATCGTTGAAGATAGCATTATTGCCCTTATTTCTGATCCATCGCAAACTGAAAAAGCACTCTCTGCTTTGAAAACATTAATAACCCCCATACACAGTAGCTTTGGTACAACAGAACATAACATCACGATCAGTGCTCAAAATGAAACTCTCCGCGTCACATTAACGGAAGCTGGTATAAAAGACCGTGTAAGCAATGCTATTGAACAAAGCTTAGAAATCATCCGTCGCCGTATAGATCAAGTTGGTGTTTCAGAACCAGCCATCCAAAAGGTCGGAAATGATCGTATTATGGTCCAATTGCCCGGACTACAAGATCCAAAACAACTACGTGATCTTTTAGGAACAACCGCTAAGATGAGTTTTCATCTTGTTCCTTCTAATGTGGACCCCAATAATCCCCCTATAGGTGTTTCTATTCTTCCTGGATATACTGATGCAACACAGCATTATGCAATTTATGATCAAATCGCTTTAGATGGAAATGTCCTGAAAGATGCCCGTGCAGGTTTTGACCCCCAAATACCAGGGCGTTCCATTATTTCATTTACTCTAGATTCCGCTGGTGCAAAAATATTTGCCGATATAACACGACAAAATATTAACCGTCCTTTTGCCATTGTTCTAGATAATAAGGTTTTAACCGCTCCTACCATCAATAGTGTCATTCCCAATGGACAAGGTCAAATTACAGGAAACTTTGACCCCAAAGAAGCCTCAACTCTGGCTGCTCTGCTTCGTGCTGGTTCCCTCCCCGCACCACTCACGGTCATTGAAGAGAGAACCGTAGGTCCAAATCTTGGTGCTGATGCCATCCAAATGGGACTTTACACCGGCATAATTGGCTTTATTCTTGTTGCAATTTTTATTTTTCTTCTCTACCGCATTTGGGGATTAATTGCCAATATAGCACTAGCTCTGCACACGATTTTAACATTTGCTGCACTGAGTCTTTTGGGAGCTACGCTTACGCTACCTGGTATTGCTGGTATTATTTTAGGCATCGGTATTGCCGTTGACGCTAATATTCTCATCAATGAACGTATCCGTGAAGAAAGTCGAAAAGGTGTGAGTGCTTTTGCAGCCCTAGATCGTGGATTTAAACACGCTTTTGCAACCATTGTTGATGCAAATGTTACGGCAATTATAGCGACTGTCTTACTATTTTGGTTTGGTACCGGTCCCGTTCGTGGTTTTGCCGTAACAATGTTGCTTGGTATTATCATCTCCATGTTTACAAATATCACCATTGTACGCATCATCATGATTTGGATCGTTCGTAAATGGAAAATTAAAAAATTACATATTCACTCTGCTTTCAACATCATGCCAGAAAACACAACTTTCCACTTTATGAAAGCACGTTTCATTGGTATTGGCGTCTCAATTGTTTTATCAATGGCTTCAGTCTTTCTCTTTTTTAAGCCTGGATTGAACTTCGGAATTGATTTCATTGGCGGAAGCCAAATGAGTATTACCACGAAAGCACCAGCAGATCTAGCAACTCTGCGTTCCAAGCTTTCTACTCTTAATATTGGTGAAGTTACCTTGCAAAATATTGATAACGAAAACACCGTATTAATTCGCATGCAGAAACAAAGCGGTAGCGAAGCACAACAAACCGTCGCCATTGATAAGGTCAAAACAGCTGTACAAAATATCTATCCCGATACTACATTCGATCAAATAGAAGTTGTTGGTCCCAAAATTTCAGGCGAGCTTGCCACAGCTGCTTTTACTGCTGTTATCCTTGCGGCTATTGCCATGTCTCTCTATATATGGTTACGCTTCGAATGGTTCTTTGCTATTGGAGCAATTATCACTCTCATTCTAGACACCACAAAAATGATTGGCTTTTTTGCTTTATTTCAATTTGATTTTAATTTAACGGCTATCGCTGCACTCTTAACAATTGTTGGATATTCTATAAATGATAAAGTTGTCGTCTATGATAGGATGCGCGAAAATATGCGTCTTTATAAAAAAATGCCGTTGCGCGAGCTGATTGATCTGTCAATTAATCAGGTTCTTGTACGTTGTTTTTTTACATCAGCCACAACAATTCTTGCTATGCTCCCCATGGCGATATGGGGTGGAAGTGCTGTTCATAATTTTGCATTGCCCATGGTCTTTGGGATTATTATTGCAACATCATCCTCTATCTTTATTGCTGCTCCTATTTTACTCCTGCTAGGAAATTGGTGGCGTGAGCGAAATAATCGTGCAAATACCAAAGTGAAATAAAAATGCCCTTTAATACGTATAATACATTTCGCTTCTCTTCTCATAGAAATATAGTCATTTTCATTCATTCGCTTTTTGATCAAGAATAGTAAATAATCCATGCTCCACGACACACCACTTATCACAACTATTGTTGCAGGTTTATGTTTAGCATTTCTCTTGGGAATGATTGCTAGCCGTTTGCGTATTTCACCACTTGTAGGCTATTTATTAGCCGGTGTTATTGTGGGACCCAATACAGGCGGATTTAAAATAGATTCCGTCATCATTAATCAACTTGCTGAAATTGGTATTATTTTGCTGATGTTTGGTGTTGGGCTCCACTTTTCATTAAAAGATCTTTTATCTGTCAAAGCTATTGCTGTCCCCGCTGCTATTGCACAAATGGCATTTTCTACTTTTCTAGGTTTGTGCCTTGGTTTGATTATGGGATGGGACTTCAGTGGTAGTTTGATCTTCGGCCTTGCTTTATCCATAGCAAGTACTGTTATCCTGCTACGTGCTTTGCAAGAGCGTCATCTTATTGAAACAGAAAAAGGACGCATTGCCGTTGGATGGTTAATTATTGAGGATTTAGCAATGGTCCTTATACTTGTCCTCATCCCTTCCTTGGCAAGTGCCCTCAGCAATACCAAAAAAGAAGCGTTGGATCCTCTTGTTCAATGGTTGGATTTAAGTATTTGGGGTATTTTTGGTCTCACCATCCTGAAAGTGATTGTATTTATTGCACTTATGCTCGTCATTGGGCGACGCGTTATCCCATGGCTTTTAAAAATGAGCGCACAATCGGGATCACGTGAATTATTTCGTCTTAGCGTCTTTGCTATTGCATTAGGAGTAGCTTTCGGAGCCGCTCATTTATTTGGTGTTTCTCTTTCTCTTGGTGCTTTTTTTGCTGGTATGGTCATGAGCGAATCAGAATTAAGCCACCGTGCCGCGGAAGAATCTTTACCACTGCGCGATGCCTTTTCTGTTCTCTTTTTTGTTTCTGTAGGCATGTTATTTGACCCAGAGAAACTCTTAACTCATTTTTTTCCTCTCTTAGCAACCTTATTCATTATCGTAATCGGAAAATCTGCAGTTGCATTTTTCATCGTTAAGGCTTTTCGCTATTCTAATGCAACAGCTTTGACTATTTCTGCAAGCCTTGCCCAAATCGGAGAGTTTTCCTTTATCCTTGCTGGTTTAAGTTTAAGCTTAGGACTTTTAAACAATGACGCTCATGATTTAATTCTTGGAGGAGCAATTTTTTCCATTTTGCTCAATCCTCTTGTTTTCGTTGCCTGTAATAAAATTAAAAAACGTCTAGAAAAAAAATCTGCATCTTCACAAAGTACCCAAGCAATTATTGATATTGATCCACAAGATTCTAACCAAGATTTTTTACCGATGACCTTAAAAAATAACCATATCGTAATTATTGGCTATGGTCGTATTGGTAAGTGTGTTGCATTATCTTTAATAAATAGAGGTAAACCTATAGTGATCGTAGAAGAATCAAAACGCCTCTCTGATAAAGCGATTACAGATGGCTTTGAGGCTATTTGCGGCAATATCATTCAACAAGAAATAATGAACGCAGCAAACATAAGTAATGCAGATAAAGTTGTTATTACAATGCTAAGCACCATTGAAGTAGGAGAATGTATCGTGAATATACGGGATATGAAGAAAGATATCCAGATAATCACACATGCATTATCCGACATAGAAACAACATATCTCATTGATTTAGGTGCTGATGTTGTAGTAACGGATAATGAAGAAATTGCCAATGGCATCATAGAGTATATAATGGAACGAAGATCTGTACAGAATATGCTCAATCATGAAGATTTACAGAAAACATAAAATGGATAAAGAATCGTGAAAATAAAGCAATTTATATGGCCATTGATTGGTATCTTAGCAATGCTGATATCTATTCGGATTCTTTATATGAAACTCTCCGCCATTTCATTTGGGGATGTATTGGAGCGCTTGAGCGATTTGAATGCACAGCACTGGTTATTAGCCTGTTTATGTTCTCTCCTAGCTTATGCTGCTCTTGCTGGATATGATCGAATTGCCTTGCAACATCTAGGTCATAAAATTTCTTGGATTTTTATCGCTATATGTTCATTTACAACCTACGCTCTTTCACACAATATCGGTGCTTCAGTTTTTTCTGGTGCCGTTGTGCGCTATCGTGCCTATAAAATGAAAGGATTAAACGGAACAGAAATCGCAATATTAGTAGGTTTCTGCTCTTTTACTTTTGTAATCGGCACAGTCTTACTTTTGGGAATCGTTTTGGTGCTACAACCCGAAATTATCACCCTCATTCATAAAGAACTTCCTGAATGGCTCGGGACAACAAGTGGAGCAATTTTACTCAGCTGTATAGCACTTTATACGTTTGGCAGCTGGCTTCAGTTAAAACCCTTACGCTTGGGTAAGAAAATTCAACTTTCATATCCACGGCTGAAAATTGTTATTCAACAGCTTCTCATTAGCCCTCTAGAGCTTTTAGGAGCGGCAGGAATTATATATGCTGTTCTCCCACACAACGCAGATATTCATTTTATCTCTGTTCTTGGTGTTTTCCTAGCATCTTTTACGATAACCCTTCTCTCCAATGCTCCAGCAGGAGGAGTAGGAGTTCTTGAAGCTCTCTTCATAACAGGCATGCCCAATATAAATCCAACCGATGTTATTGCAGCACTTATTGTCTTTAGAATGTTTTATTTGATTATACCGCTCATCATTTCATTGTTTGTGGTCGCCATTTTTGAAGCACATCAATATTGGAAAAGATCCCCCAAAACACCCCCTGAATAAACAAAAGGCTATCAACGACTTTTTTTTGTGTTCCTATAAATGACTATAATCATGCTAAATGCGATTGTATATGTAAATTAATACAATCATTATTTGTATTTATCTTTTTTACATTGAAACTTGAAGGTCTCCTTTTATAAGAATCTTACTTTACGAAAAATATAGAAATATTTATCTATTTTCCTTCAAAAAAACTCCCATAAACTTGAATATTAAAAGTACTATTTTATTATGTAATCGATTTTTATGTTGGATAAAGCACATCATTGCAAAAAACAAATACTCAAATTTAAAAACCTCTATCTGAAAATAACTTCATTTTATTATTTAAAAAAGAAAAATTATATAAATCAAGAATACTTAAAGAACCCTTTTAATAAAAGAATTTTTCCTAAACGATCATATAAAAATACAAGGAAAAACTTTACAAAATTTTCATCTCTCAAAAATATAGGAATAATGTGTATACATATTGTGTCACGCTTTTGTTTGTCACGTTCTTTAATAGAATCAAGCCTCTCAAAGAGAAAACACCATCGTGTTGCCAATTTACATACCTTTTTTAAGAAACCTCTCTCAGTGCTCTTCCCCATTACACAATAACACCCGTAAATGGATAATAGTAAAGCCATTGTTGCACCATCATCTTTATACTTAATAAAAGAGCAAGCCTGCACCATTATACTATTTTTCCAATGTTGTGATAACTTTTGACGCTTAAGAACTTTAATAAGAATCATTTTTATGCTTTTCTTTAATAGTCTTTATCTACACGTTAATCCCATTTATAATGCACAAATAAATGAGTTTAATTAATTCATTATAAGAGAGATTAAAACAAAAGAAGTTTATGACAGTAAAGTTTCCTCAAACAAAGAATAATTAATTATTATGAATCAATATATTATAATGATTCTGAGCAGCTTTCTTAATGTTTATATTTTTAACGGTTAAGCTAACGGAAAGACAGTATAACGTAATCGCACGGTTTAATATTCTAAAACTTAAAGCCCTATTAAAGCTTATTTTCTGTCGTTTAGCAGGTATTAGCTTTAAACCATTAAACTGATCTAATTTTATTCCTGTTATGTCCAGATAACTACTTTGTTTTATCTTGATTCACCCTCTTGGAATACTGATGATTATTACAGAGATCTTTTGTTTAAGTGGGAGAGTTATCAAAAAATATCCACGCTGCTGACACAACTAAAGTGTAAAGTTTCTTCTATCTTTAAACAATATGCTAAAAATCCAAAAAAATTTAGTCAATTTATATTAAAAAAAGTGAAAACTGTTGATTTTTATACCCCTTTAAATAACACAATTGTTGGTAAGAAACTTCTTCTTACCAATTGCGATTTAAAAAAAAGAAACAACACGCATTAAAAGATCTTTAAATGTCCTTTCGAAGTTCTTTAAACCCCTAAAAGTACAACACCTGATGACTAAGCTATATCGACAATCTTCACTTTTAAACACATGCATATGGGAAAATCCTACTCCCCAATTTTATTTAGCAACTCGTACCTTTAAAAAATTTACGCAATCAATAAACAGTATAAAATCGAATGGTGGGTGATGAGGGGATCGAACCCACGACCCGCTGATTAAGAGTCAGCTGCTCTACCGACTGAGCTAATCACCCATAAGCTTCTCAAAAGATGAGAATGAGCGTTTCTATAACGCTCCTAAGGATGGATGTCCAGATATTTTGTTGTTTGTTATATAGACTCATTGTCTGTAAGATTAAAAATATGATATTCACCACTTGATCTTATATAAAAATAAACCCATTATAAGGAACTTTCTAAATAAATGTTCTGATTGTTGTACAGAACCTATAGTTGGAGGATTATCGAGTATAATGCCCGAGAAAAATTTAGAGGAACCTTCTTGTGGTTGTAAGCGGGATGGGGCATCATTTTGTTTTATCAATAATCACATGCATTCAAGCAATATTTTGCTGTTTTTTTCGTTGAATATAAGTTTTTTTACATTCAATGTTCATGATCCAATATACGAATAAAAGCCTATGAATTTTTTTTGTCAATCGCGCGCTTTTAAGCTTCTAAAAGGTAAGGAATGATGGAATGGATCACTGATCCCCATGCGTGGTTTGGTTTGATCACGTTGGTTTTTCTCGAAATTGTTTTAGGAATAGATAATCTTATCTTTATTGCAATTTTAGCTGAAAAATTGCCACTGCATTTGCGTGACCGCGCACGCTTTCTAGGTCTTACTTTAGCATTAATTATGCGGCTTTTCCTTCTTACAGTTATTGGATGGGTTATGAGACTCGATAGGGTAATTCTTTCACTTTCATCTTTTGTCTTTAGTTGGCATAGCTTTATTTTAATCGGTGGTGGAGCCTTTTTGCTAGCAAAGGGAACGCTAGAATTACATGAAAGGTTAGAAGGGGTATCACATGAAAGAAAAACAGGCGTTGCTTATGCTGTTTTTTGGCAAGTAATTGTTCAAATCGTGGTGCTGGATGCCGTTTTTTCACTAGACAGTATTATTACCGCAACAGGTATGATTGCAAAAGAGCAGGCAACAGTTATGTATATCGCAGTCATAGCTGCTATGGGAGTAATGATGTGCGGATCTGGTGTTCTTATGCGTTTTATTAATCGTCATCCCACTATTGTAATCCTCTGTCTTGGTTTTTTGATGATGATTGGTTTTACTCTCATTGTTGAAGGATTTGGTTTTCATATTCCAAAAGGGTATTTGTATGCTGCTATTGGTTTTTCTGTTCTCATCGAAGCTTTTAATCAAATTGGACGTCGTAACCGTGAAAAAATGATTAAAACGAATGATCTACGCAGTAGAACAGCTGATGCTGTTTTGAGGCTCTTAGGAGGAGGAAGCAAAGATAGTCACCTTGCTGAGACAGTAGACGTTATTGCGGAACAAGCTGCTGCTTCTGAGTTGTTTAGACCAGAAGAAAAGGAGATGATTCGTGGTGTTCTCGATTTAGCTGATCGCCCTGTTCGCTCTATCATGTCGCCACGTAATGAGATTGAGTGGTTAGATTTAAATGCTAATGAAAATGAAATGCGTGAAGAATTACAAAAGGTTAAACATAGCCGCTTAATTCTTGCGCGTGAAAAAGTAGATGAATTTGTTGGCGTTGCATTGACAAAAGATCTTCTTTTGAATTTGGCTGAGGGGAAAAAGATTAATTGGAAAAAAGCTATGCGAGAACCCCTCGTTGTTCATGAAAATACAAGTGTTTTACGATTGATGGAGCAATTACGTCATTCTTCGATTCAGCTTGCAATTATTGTTGATGAGCATGGATCTTTTGAAGGAATTGCAACACCAACCGATATTCTTGAAGCTATTGCAGGAGACTTTCCTGATGACGATGAAGAACTCATGATCGCAGAACGACTTGAAAATGGCAGTCTTCTTGTTGAGGGATATGCTGATATCCGCCGTTTAAGTGGTTATCTTGGGCGTAACCTTGTAGATGAAGCAGATCGTTATACGACTCTGGCAGGCTTTATGCTTTGGCAGTTTGGTCATTTACCAAATGAGGGAGAAAGTTTTGAAACTGATGGTTTACACTTTAAAGTGATTGAAATGGAACGTCGAAACATATCTAAAATCCTTATTTCTCCAATTGTCTTACCAGAAAGAAGCTAATTCTTTTTATAAGCAAGATGAATAAAAAGATTTTTTATGATTAAAAATTGAAAAGAATAAGAAGTTGATGACTTAATTGCATTTCATTATTTTTATATTTTTTAAGCGTAAAGTAATGAACATACAAAAGTTATGTTATCAACGAATTTTTCATTACAAAAAATTTTTATTGATAATTTACGAAAAGCTGTAAGAGAGAAAGTGGTGCAAAATTATTTGTCAATGGTCATTAATATCAAAAATAAAGAATATATATAACATATTGAATTTATAATAATTATTTATTACAATATTACCTTCACATCAAGAACCCCTCTTTCAAACATCAGATTTCCGCCAATGGATAGAGCTCCGCCATTGTTGGGTTCACTCAACTGATGATGGCAGTGTTAAACTAGACTCTGGCTCCTATAATTTTTTGAGATCTTCTTGATATTTCTTATCTTTTGTTTCGATAAATTTAGCTATTTTTTCCTTCAAAGAATGAAGCTCCGCCGCTCTGGAACACTCTTATTAAGAACTTTGTTTTTCTTCCAGAAGGCTCATATTTTTTGCTACTTTTGCAACTAAAGTGTAGCTGAGTTGCTTAGATTTCACCACTTCTTTAGCTAAAGCCAATGCACGTTCAAGATGAATCTGTTGGGTATTTTCATCAAAGCCTAAATGATCCCCTGCACTAAAACTTTGATAATAAGATTGTAAGGTTGCAACATCACCCAATAAAACCAGTGCAGCAATATGAAGTAAGCTATAATCTGCATCATCTATCTTGATAACTTTATGTGCCTCAACTTCACTCTTTTGCCAAGGTAATGCTCCATATCTGGAATAAAAGCATTTATGAAGATCAATTTTTTCCATCGCCCATTTCAAGACATAATCAAGCTCTAATTCCAATCAATTCGCACATATTTCTTCTTCACAAACTCTCAACCACTTTTTATCAAAATCAAGTTTTAGATCTTGTAAGTGCTGAGAATTGATAGGAATTAATTACCATGCAGGCAGCAGCTAAAATACCAGTACTAACCGAAAATTCAACATCAAATTGCGGATAACCTTTGATAATTGCGTCATTATAAAGAACTTGTACTTCATGATCTGGTAGTTGATAACGTGCTGAGTAATTATCTACCTCTTTAATTTCCTCAACAAACCAATCAAGATTTTTGAAGAGCGCTGTTGCACTCTCTATGGTTAAAAAATTCTTTGCTCTACCTCAAAAGAGGTCGTATCCATATCAAAAGTCAAAAGCGAAGCAGGGTTTTTGCAAACAAAATTGATACTGCCGTGTAAGAGAAGAATCTTATCAATAAGATCTTTGGTGATTTCTTTTGCAACGTCTAAACGAGATGGAATCTTATCATAAAAAACACACAACAAAGTCAATACGTTGTGTGAAATTATTTTATATAAATTCCATTTAGAATCCACACTTTTATACGTGATTCAATTGACCATTTTTTATAAACAATTGCCATGTATGAATAGACTATAAAAAGCAAATTATGATGCAAATGTTATAACGCATGTAAACATTCAAATGACGTGAAAAGAAGCTATCATTCATAACAATTCATAAATTTTATGATACGTTTTTATCTACACACAAATCGCATTGTTAAAAACGTAATCGTTTGAAGCTATCATAAGATAGATTTTAATTCATTAAGAACACATAAAAGGATTTAAAGAAAGTCGATTTTAAAGCGCCGCTTACTAAAAAGTTAGTAAATGACAAGTAGGTATTATATAGATACTATCATCACAACAGATAATAAAGTTGATAATGTTATGTTTTATGAAATCAAAAGCCTTTTAATGATATAACGCAAGCAAACAAGCAAAAAACGTTTTAAAAGAGGCATTTTGATAGTGTGCTTTGTTTCAAATTCCCCCTCAAAAATGAGGGCGTTATTCTTAATACGTTTTATAACCATAAAAAAGTGTTCATAGGTTCTGTAATTCAAATGAATGATTAAAAATCATACCTGTCATTTACGTTCCTTTTGATAAGTTTTAATCAATAAAATAGAGCGCTTGCAATATGATACGTTGTATATATACATTCATTATTGATTTCTTTTGTATGATCTGTAGCTCCTCTATTTAAAAGCCGCGTCATATCAATTGGCACGGCTTTCTTTTATGAATTTTCTCTTTTATGATGGGTTTATAGCCATCATAAAGGTGCTCTCCACGCCTGTCATTTGTTCTGCTTATCAAGCTTGACAACGTTATCACTTTCATAAACCTCATAATTTATGAGAACCGAATATAAATCGCTATGTCTTTTTATTCTTGCATTACCATATACATTACCTCTAATCACGAAATAACCAGAGATCTTGGCATTGCCATAAACCTTGCCATACTAACAACAGCATAATCATAAACCTCGGCATTGCTATGAATAGGTACACTACCGGATAATTTTGCATTTCCATAAACCCGCGCATAATGATAAACTCAAACGTTATAAGAAAGATGAGCATTGTCATAAACATGAGCACCAGAATACACGCGGGTTTTATCACATATAAGGGCATTGCCATACACATAGCCACCAATGGCAGCATTGCCATAGCCCCTTGCATTTTCATAAAAACGACCAGATTTTACAACACATGCATTATCAGCAACCCAGCAATTGTCATCATGAGAGATGGTTGTTTTCATTTTCAATAAAACTATCTAGATCGCTTTTTTACATCACCAAAATCTTTTAAAGCACAAATGCGATACAATATATGACTAGTCACGAAATCCATTTGATTGGTCAATTCATATTTTTTGGATGTTTTTTCTTATTAACAGGAGCGATTTCATTTGCAATGGAATAAATAACGGGAGTGTTTTTTGATATTGTTGTCATAATTAAACCTGTATGTTTTTAAAAGTTTTGAACAAACATTAAGCCGACTTCAAACCAAATGTTTGTCGCATCAAGCGCCCTGTTCAAACTAATAATAACATATTCATTACCTAGTAGAACACCAACTCCTACACCTGCATAAAGCGAAGCAATAATCCGCCCATTATGGCTATGCTACATGACCATAATAGGACTCAAAACCATCATTGCTACACTCAAAACACTAGAAGCAAATCGGATCAAAAGGACCAAGTGTTAACGCCATGGAAATAAAATAATAAGTGCACTCATTACTATAGCTGCACAAGATAGCATGTGAGGAGCACGAGAGATATTCCAAATTCTGCCAAACGTAAAGAACATACTCCCCCACCATAATTAGCGCTAGCTATGTGAGAAAGTTGATTAAAGGTAAACAATCCCTCATCCAATATAACTGGCAATATTGGTGTATAGAGAAATTTCCCGATACCCATTCTCAAAACCATAATAACCATACCGAATACAGCGTTTTGAAATAATTCAAATCTTGACGATTATTTTTATCCCCATTATTATTCCTTTAACTGGTGATATTCCTCATCCGCGTTCCATCTCGCCATAACAGCCTTTAGCTCCCAAAATAGAATAAAAGCAAATTTAGCTATCTATTTTAATGCTCAAAACGATATATTTAACGATCTACTGTCAAAATTGCCAGATCAATTATACAATAATATATTGAATTAATATGTATTTTTATATTATAAATGTTTATAGTTAAATTGAAAGCATATTTAGATAATCTTGCTTTTTATCTCGATATTCAAAATGACTAACCGAAAAGTTATATACGCAATCGTAAATTTTACTTCTCTTAAAATCATTTTCTTATTCGCTATAAAACTTAATAAACAACTCAAATGACCATTTTCATAAAAGAGGAAATTAACTTCTTCTTAGGTAATATTGTTATTTAGGATGGTATGAAGTTGAAGAATTTGGTGCACCCGACAGAATTCGAATCTGTGACCTCTGCCTTCGGAGGGCAGCGCTCTATCCAGCTGAGCTACGGGTGCTTCAAACTGATTATTAAAATCAGTTATGGTCTTTTAACTAATCATACTCTTAGCTTCAATGCTAAATTATCATTCTAATAAAAAAATTACTTGTTTGTAACTTATCTAACAACGCACTCCTCTTATTTTTCAATGATACTTTACCTTGAAATAACTTCTCTTTATTCAATGCTCTTTTTATTATAAAAAGAGCTTTTGTTACAACTTCAAAACTCTCAAAAATAAGTTACAACATACATTATAAATATCAGGATAATTTTTTAATGACTACATTACCAAGTCGCTTTCATTTTATTTCCGCAGAAACTGAGGATGCTATCAAAGCTACCCATAAATTAATTTCCGTTTATGGTCATTCTTCTCTGGAAGAAACTGATATTGTTGTTGCAATCGGTGGTGATGGAACAATGTTACAAACCGTACGAGACGTCATGAACACAGGCAAACCTATTTATGGCATGAATCAAGGTTCTGTAGGATTTCTTATGAATGAATTTCATGAAAAAAAATTGCCCAATCGTATTGCTGTCGCACATAAAAAAGAAATTCATCCCCTGCGAATGATTGCAAAATCTGAATATCAAGATTCTATCGAGGCGCTTGCAATTAATGAAGTATCCCTCTTTCGGCAATCTTATCAAGCTGCAAAAATTCGCATCACCATTGATAACAATGTACGCATGGAACAATTAAGTTGTGATGGTGTCCTCGTCGCTACACCAGCTGGATCGACCGCCTATAATTTATCAGCACAAGGACCTATCTTACCTCTTATGGCCCCCCTTATGGCCCTCACTCCCGTTAGTCCTTTTCGCCCTCGGCGTTGGCATGGAGCTTTGCTTCCCAATACAGTAATAGTGCGCTTTGATATGCTTGAACCTGACAAACGCCCTGTCAACGCTGCTGCAGATAATATTGAAGTTAAATCTGTTCATTCAGTTACTATTTCAATGGCAACAGAAGTAACAGCTTCAATCCTTTTTGACTCAAATCATTCATGGGATGAGCGCATTTTATCAGAACAATTTCGCTATTAATGATTGTATTATGCGTTTTATATGTATATGATTGTTATAGTTAGTTTTTTTGTGAAAACATCTTAACACTTTTTAAGAGTGTAGAATATTGGTTATAATCATCATTTAGGTAGCGCAGTTAAAATCACAGAGCAATTGATAAAAAAATGATACCATCTTTAAACAGTTTTGATGATTTAGGTCTTTCCGCAAAGGTTATTAATGCGGTGAAATCAGCGGGATATACAACTCCAACACCTATTCAAAGTGAAACAATTCCGCATGTCCTTCAAAGAAAAGACGTTTTAGGAATCGCCCAAACGGGAACAGGTAAAACCGCTTCTTTCGTATTGCCTATGCTCACTCTCCTTGAAAAAGGTCGTGCAAGAGCACGAATGCCCCGTACGCTCATCTTAGAACCAACACGAGAAATTGCAGCTCAAGTTGAAGAAAATTTCGATAAATACGGAATAAATCATCGTTTAAATGTTGCTCTTTTGATTGGTGGAGTTTCTTTTGAACTGCAAGATCGCAAACTTGAACGGGGAGCTGATGTTCTTATCGCAACGCCAGGACGCCTTCTTGATCATTGCGAGCGCGGTAAACTGCTCCTGATGGGCGTTGAAATCCTTGTTATTGATGAAGCTGATCGCATGTTGGATATGGGCTTTATTCCTGATATTGAACGCATCTGTAAGCTAACTCCTTTTACGCGTCAAACTTTGTTCTTTTCTGCAACAATGGCGCCAGAAATTACAAAACTAACGAAACAATTTTTACATTCTCCTGTATCTGTTGAAGTTACAAAAGCATCCTCAACCGCAACCACAATTACACAACGGCTCGTCAAATCTGGAAGTAAGTCATGGGATAAAAGAGCTGTTTTGCGAGAACTTATTCATAATGAAGGTGCTGAGCTTCAAAACGCTATTATTTTCTGTAATCGAAAAAGAGATATCTCTGAACTTTTTAGATCTCTCGTCAGGCATAATTTTAGTGTAGGGGCACTTCATGGAGATATGGACCAATACTCGCGCATGAGCACATTGGCCGATTTTAAAGACAATAAACTCACGCTTCTTGTTGCATCTGATGTTGCTGCCCGTGGACTTGATATCCCAGCTGTAAGTCATGTATTTAACTATGATGTCCCTACACATGCTGAAGACTATATCCATCGAATTGGTCGTACAGGGCGTGCAAATCGTAGCGGAAAAGCTTTTACAATTGTGACAAAAGCTGATCAAAAATATATCAATGCCATTGAGGAAATGAGTAATGAAAAAATTGAATGGCTCAATGGAGATTTCTCAACTTTAATAGCCGATGATCAAACAGAAGATATTGTTGTAAAGAAAAAATCTTCAAAATCATCAAAGAAAACTGCTCAAAAAGAGCCTGTTGCTCACACTAAAAAATCTGTAGAAGAGAATAAAACAGAATATGTCAAAAATGCAAATAATAAAGAGAAGCCATCTGAGCAACAACGCCCACGAAAAAATAAGAATTACACGCCCCTTGGATTTGGTGATGATATTCCTGCTTTCATGCTTATAAAAACGTGTAAATAAATTCGTTCTTTACTCTCTTTAAGAATGAAATGAACGAAATGCTTTAAAAAAAGCCGCTCTTATTTTCTAGAGAGTCTTTCTGCTACCTTTTCACGCCCTAAAAGCTGCAAAATTTTTCCCATTTCAGGTCCATGGTCCATGCCTGTAAGTGCCTGACGTAATGGCATAAATAAAGCTTTCCCACTACGTCCTGTTTTTTCTTTTAATTCTGTTGTCCAAATTTTCCAACTTTCCTCATTCAAAGCACCTTCAGGTAAGAAATCGAGTGATTGGCGCACAAAAGCACGATCCTCTAGTGCCACTGTATCAAAATTCTGTTCATCATGAATGATTTTCCACCACAAAACAGCATCATTGACTTTATTAATATTACTTCTTATCGCGTTCCAGAAATATTCCGCCTTATCTCCCTCAATAGAAAGTTTTTTAAGGCGCATTTTTACTTCCTCATAGTTTAATTCATGAACAAGATGACTATTTAAAGCAAGAAGATCAGCAATATCAAATTTTGCAACGGATCTTGACGTATCTTGGAGATTAAAATGTTCTAAAAGCGCTGCTTGATTGGGATAGGGATGCACATTTTGCGATGTCCCAATCAAAACGGCAAGGCATTGAACAGCTATAGATTCAAATCCTTCTTCCCGTAGAGAACGAATAGAAAGATCATTGTTACGTTTTGAAAGTCCTTTTCCTAAAACTGTTGCCAATAAATTGATATGGCCCAAAACCGGTAATTCTGCATTAAGAGCTTTAAAAAGAGCAATTTGAGCGCCTGTATTTGTAATATGATCATCCCCACGAATAATATGCGTAATAGCCATATCTACATCATCAACAACAGACGGCAATGTATAAAGATAGCTTCCATCTTCACGAATAAGAACAGGATCTGAAAGAGAAGCCAAATCAATCGTCTGCTTTCCCTTTACTGCATCATTCCAACAAACTTCTGTTCGCTTTGTTTGTAGAGGATCATTTTCAAAATTAGGGAGAAGAAAACGCCAATGGGGTTTACGACCTTGTGATTCAAAGTTTTTTTTCTCTTCTGCTGTCAATTTTAATGCTGCACGGTCATAAATAGGAGGCAATTTGCGTGAAAGCTGGATTTTACGACGCCGTTCTAATTCTTCTGCAGTCTCATAACAGGGATAAAGAAGCCCGCGTTGTTTGAGAATTTCCGCAACTTCATCATATCGATTAAATCGCTTAGATTGGTAATAAATTGCATCTGGTTGAATACCAAGCCATTCAAGGTCAACAGCAATAGCATCGATATACTCTTGTTTAGAACGTTCAACATCTGTATCATCATAGCGCAAGATAAATGCTCCATTATGCGCTTGCGCATAAAGCCAATTGAAAAGCGCAATACGGATATTGCCAATATGAATATAACCTGTTGGAGAGGGAGCAAAACGAACTTTAACCATAAAATAATACTCAATTTTTATCGCGAAAATGATTGACTATGGGATAGCGACGATCGCGTCCGAAACTCTTGTAACTGATTTTTACACCGGGTGCAGATTGTCGTCTTTTATATTCGGCACCATAAAGAAGCTGTTCAACTTTCTCAACAGTTTCCCGTGAATACCCACGTTTAATAATATCACAAATACTCATGTCATTTTCTATAAGAGATTGCAAGATATCATCTAGAATAGGATAAGGCGGAAGAGAATCTTCATCTTTTTGATTTTCCCGCAGCTCTGCAGAAGGCGCTTTTTCTATAATATTGGATGGAATGACAATTCCTTCTGGTCCTTTCAAATTGTGCAAGTGATTTTTATTGCGCCACTCAGCTAATGCATAAACCTGCATTTTATAAATATCTTTAAGAGGATTAAACCCGCCATTCATATCACCATACAGTGTTGCATATCCCACAGCCATTTCCGACTTATTGCCTGTTGTCACTACCATTGAGCCAAATTTATTGGAAAGTGCCATTAAAATAGTTCCACGTACACGGCTTTGAAGATTTTCTTCTGTCACATCAGACGGCAACCCTAAAAAAAATGGCGCCATTGTGTTCAAAAAAGCTTCAACAGGTTGCTCAATCGGTATTATTTCATAATGACATCCTAGAAGTTGTGCACACTCTTTAGCATCTTTTAACGATTCTTGTGAAGTATAGTGATAAGGCATCATAATGGTGCGAACTCTCTCAGAGCCAAGAGCATCCACCGCCATTGCCGCACACAGGGCTGAATCAACTCCTCCTGAAAGACCAAGAATAACATCCTTAAAGCGATTTTTATTAACGTAATCTCTCAAACCTAAAACACAAGCTTGATAATCGGCCGCTAATCCATTGAGAAGACTTTCATTAGGACCTGAAATACAGTGCCATCCCGTCGTTATTTTTTGCCAATGGCTCAAAGCAATATGGCTATCAAAGTGCTTCATTTGAAATATCTTTTTTCCTTCTCCATTCAAGGCAAAAGACCCACCATCAAAAACGAGCTCATCTTGACCACCAACTTGATTAGCATAAATAATTGCTACCCCAGATCGGAGAGCTTGCGTATGAACAACATCGATACGTTTTAAGGTTTTATTACGATCGTAGGGAGATCCGTTAAGGACAAGAATAATTTCCGCTCCTTTATTACCAAGCTCCGCACAAAGTGAAGAATCATTCCAAATATCTTCACAAATCACTATTCCTAGTCCTACCCCACGATAGATAAGAGGCTCAGGTCGTGGGCCTGAAGAAAATAAACGCTTTTCATCAAATTCAACATAATTAGGTAGATCAAACTTCAAACTTTCGGCAATGACTCGCCCTTCATCAAGAAGCATGACACCGTTGTAAATATTGCCATTGCGTCTTAATGGAAGACCAATGACAATTCCTGGTCCGCCTACGGTTATCTTTGCTAATTTCTTAACAGTCTCTTCACATGTTTTTGTAAAAGCAGGTTTTAGAACAAGATCTTCCGGCGGATAAGCGCTTATAAAAAGTTCCGTGAATAAAACAAGATCAGCCCCCTCTTCTTTGGCCTTTTGATGTGCCATGGCAGCTAAAGAAAAATTCCCCTCAATATCACCAACAATAGGATTTAATTGGGCAATTGATACCCGAAAATCATTTTTCATAAGCCTTTGTATCATTTCATCAGTTTAGCAACCACAACTTATTCTTCATCATCAGGAAATATCACTTTTTTAAAAATTCTCTTCTGCCATAATGACCTAAAAGTATATTAGGCAATTTTTTCCTACCCACCAACAGCAATTCCTAACGAATCAGTCACACGATTTTTTTTAAGGAGTTCAGCAACAAGAAAAGCCAATTCTAACGCTTGATCTGCATTTAACCGTGGATCACATTGCGTATGATAACGATCAGATAAATCGTCTACAGAAATAGCATGCGCCCCTCCTGTACATTCAGTAACATCACGACCTGTCATCTCAATATGGATGCCTCCTGGATAAGTTCCCTCTCCATGATGTACTGCAAAAAAATTCTCTACTTCTTTTAAAACATAATCAAAGGGACGCGTCTTATAACCATTGGCAGTAATTGTATTGCCATGCATTGGATCACATGACCATATAACCGCACGCTTCTCACGTTCAACGGCACGGATGAGTTTAGGCAGATAATTTTCAACTTTATCATACCCAAAACGCGTAATGAGAGTAAGCCGCCCCAGCTCGTTTTCTGGATTTAAAATATCAATTAATTTTAAAAGCTCATCAGACTCAATGGAAGGACCACATTTTAATCCTATAGGATTTTTAATGCCGCGACAATATTCAACGTGAGCATGGTCAATCTGACGTGTACGGTCACCAATCCATAACATATGACCGGATGTTGCATACCAATTTCCTGAAGTTGAATCAATCCGAGTCAAAGCCTCTTCATAACCAAGCAAAAGTGCTTCATGACTGGTATAAAAAGATGTTTCACGCAATGAAGAATGTGTTTTGGATGTAATCCCTATGGAACGCATAAAATCAATTGCTTCAGAAATACGCTCTGCCAATAATTCATAACGTTCCCCCTGCGGACTGTTAGAAACAAAACTCAACATCCATGTGTGTACATTTTCTAAATTAGCATAGCCACCTTGTGAAAAAGCACGCAATAGATTAAGTGTTGCCGCAGATTGGCGATAAGCCATAGACATCCGTTGCGGATCTGGAATACGAGAATCGGCTTCAAACTCAATGCCATTAATAATATCCCCCCGATAAGCAGGAAATTCAACTCCCTCTTTACTTTCGATATCAGAAGAGCGGGGCTTTGCAAATTGACCAGCAATACGACCAATTTTAACAACCGGTTTAGAACTACCAAAGGTTAAAACAATCGCCATTTGCAAAAATACACGAAAAAAATCGCGGATATTATCAGCTTCATGTTCAGCAAAGCTTTCGGCACAATCACCACCTTGCAATAAAAAAGCTTGTCCTTTTGCAACAGCTGCTAATTCATTTTTTAAATCACGTGCTTCACCGGCAAAAACTAAAGGAGGATAACTTCTCAGTTTTCGTTCAACATCCTCTAACATAGACTTATCCGGATAAGTCGGAACTTGTTTAATTGGCCTTGTTCTCCAAGAGTCAGGTGCCCATTCTTTTATCATTACACTCTCTCTAAAGATTAATCTTACAGATTGGCATATCAAAAGCTTTTTACCACAATATATGCTGTTTAACTTTCTATTTTCTTCCCATTTTCATATATATAACTTGGTTTATACATCGTTACCAATTCTTCTGCCATCGTTGGATGCACTGCCATCGTTTCATCAAAGATATCCTTCGTCAGCTTCCCTTTGAGAGCTATCCCAATAAGCTGTGCCATCTCACCAGCGTTTTCCCCCAAAATATGAGCGCCCACAACAATACGGCTTTCACCATCAACAATGAGTTTCATAAGCATTTTCTCTGAACTATCAGAAAGAACATTACGCATAGGGCGAAAAACTGTACGATAAATTTCAAGACGCTTATAACGACGTACCGCATCTTCTTCTGAAAGACCAACTGTTCCAATCTCTGGCTGAGAAAAAACTGCCGTCGTAATTAAATCATAATCAGGTGTCGTGGGAATATTCTCAAACGCAGTCTTCACAAAACACATTGCATCATGAATCGCAACAGGTGTTAATTGAATATGACCTGTTACATCACCAACAGCCCAAATATGGGGTATGTTTGTTGTCATTCTTTCATCAACAACAACTGCACCAAATTCATCCACTTGAACACCTGCCCGCTCAAGTTTTAAACCCGTTGTATTTGGTACACGCCCTGTAGCCAACATAATCTGATCGACACTAATCGTTTGCCCATTTGATAAAATAACTTCATAACAATTTTCTGTAGCCTGCACTTTAGAAATTGTTACGCCGTAGAAAATAGAAATCCCTTTTTCAGTCATTTCATCGCTGAGCAATTGCCGCAAATCATGATCAAAACCACGAAGGATTAAATCACCACGATGGAGCAGCGTTGTTTTTACACCTAATTCATGAAAAATATTAGCAAATTCAACACCAATATACCCTCCACCAACAATGACTATTGATTTTGGGAATTGATCAAGGTCAAAAATCTCATTAGAAGTGAGGCAAAATCCACCGCCTTCTATGGAAGTATTTGGTGCAACTTTTGCCCCTGTTGCAATCAAAATTTTTTCTGCACTTACCCGCTCACCCGTGGCAGAAAGCTCTAATGTGTGATCATCTACAAAAGTAGCACGACTTTCATAAATATGCACATTATTATTCTCTAACCCCTTACGATACAGCCCTTCTAACCTTGATATTTCTTTATTTTTAGCTGCAACCAACTTTTCCCAACTAAAAATTGGATCCGCATATTTCCACCCAAAACCAACACTTTTCTTAAATTCTTTTACATATTGTGATGCATAAACATAAAGTTTTTTGGGAACACAACCACGAATAACACAAGTGCCCCCTATCCGATATTCCTCTGCTATAGCAACACGCTTACCGAGTCCTCCAGCAAGCCGTGCTGCACGCACTCCACCAGAACCACTTCCAATAACAAATAAATCAAAGTCAAAAGAGCCCACGAATTATTCCTTCTTATGTATCTGCAAGAATAGGCTAAGATCATTTATTATCAAATGAAAGTCTTTTTTTCTTTTGAATAAGCATTTTTTATAAAGCCGTATTCTAAAAAGACCTACTCTCATTAAAATATTAAAAACGGCGGGAAATCCGCCGCTATTAAAAAAATCAGAAATTGCCCAGTGGTTGTCATGATATCAATCAAGCTATTTTTTATTTTCTGAAGATTCTGATTTTATAGGCATATTTGTCGGCATAGTAGAATTATTCAAATTAAGTATTGCAGACATCTCTTTTTTCACATTTTCTACAAAATCCCGCATAAGCGCAGAACGCCATGTATCAAATGCTGAATAAGAATCACGTGCGATATTGGGAACTTCTGTCAAAAACTTTTTACCGGTATCAGAACTGTAGAATGCTGTTATTGCATCAAGCTCTTTTTGAGTAAAATATTTTGCATATACATGAGCAATCTCTTTTTCTAGATCAGAGCGCCTTTTAATTAAAGCAAGCGCCTGCTTATCAACAATATCAGAAATAGCCTCTGCCAAATTTGGATCATCCCTCATCAGTGCAGTTTTAAGATCATCTACCGCATTTGGTAAAAAACTATCAAACTGATCCGTTGCGTGAATGGCACTTATAGCCTTTCTAGCTGAAGCTAAATGTTGATCGCTCACACCTTGTGCATAAGCCATTCCAATATTCACAACAAAAACGGCAACTACACCTAAATATACGACAAAACGCTGAAAAGAAAATATTGTTTTCATTTAATGATTACCCCGATAATTAATTATAATTCAAATGCGTTACTTATTCAAAATTTCAATACTCTTTGATTTATTGTATTGTGCTAACATATTGTCATGGAACTGTCTTCTCTAAAGATCAAAAGATTCTAAAATTTTTGTTTGACCATCGGCCATAGCGACAATTGCACGTGAAGCCAATCCCAAAAAAAGGCCATGCTCAACAACACCAGGAATGGCAAGAAGTGCATCCGATAATGGTTTTGGTTGCAAAATGCAGCCCCAAAATGCATCAAGAATAAAATGCCCCCCATCTGTTTCAAAAGGATTTTTTCCATTCATTCGCAATGCAATTTCTCCAGAAAGCCCTAAATCATCAGCGACTTTTTCGATGGCTCTACATGTTGTATGGATACCAAATGGATTAACTTCAATTGGTAGTGCAAAAGCACCAAGTCGTTTTACCACCTTTGTTTCATCAGCAATGACAAGCATTGCACGAGATGCCGATGCTACAATTTTTTCATACAACAATGCTCCCCCTCCACCTTTAATGAGCATCATCTCAGGACCAATTTCATCTGCTCCGTCAATATCAAGATCCAATTCAGGTATTTGTTCTAAAGTGCTAACAGGCACTCCGAACTTACGACAGAGTTGTTCAGAATATCGTGAAGTAGCAACACCAGTCACTCGCAAACCATCCGCAACACGTTCACCAAGAAGACGAATAAATTCATTGACTGTCGAACCAGATCCAATACCAAGCAGCATATCATCTTCAATAAATTCAAGCGCTTTAATAGCTGCCATTTTTTTTAACTGCGGAACATTCATGAATAACTTTGCCTTTTATCCGTATAAGCAGCATTTATCACCCCTATTACCACCGATAATAATGATAATAAAAGATAACCTCTTGACGCAATCTATTTAAATTTACCATCATCTTTTGCTTGAAGAGATGTTACTCGTTATAGAAATATATGATAAGAATAAAATAGAATAATCAACAATTATCTTTTTTATTTCTTTGAGAAAATTTGTTAGCATTTTTCTCATTCAATAAGAATTTTTGATTTATCTTGTGCTATCAATAGGATGCACATATCAATTTTTTGAAAAATTTAAAATGATCAGATATAAAAAACATCTATTTCTAGAAAACTGTAGATTATTATCTCGTTTCAATAACTTTGATAAACTTACTAATTTAAATACCGCAAAATTTTATCAGAAGAGTCTTCTATTATTTTTTGTTTTGTCATTATCCAAATGTGAAGCAAAATATGATAGATTATATTTTTTATGAATGCTGTCTGTGCATATTCCATGGTCTATGAAACCCTAGCGAAGACCAAATAATATCTCCATCTTTGGTCATCATAACGCTTCCTCGTGATAACAATTGTTGAGGCGTAAATATTATTTTTGCCTTCTTATAACATGTTGGATTACGCATTACAAATGTATGAATGAGAATATCTGCCTCTACACATTGATCTATTTCTCTCTGTAAAACAACCACTTTTAATCCATTCTCTAATAATGACGTACATACATGATAATCACAAATAAATTGTCCGTGCAACGAAGGACCATATTTTGTTGGTTTAATCGTTTCATTCACACGAAATGACTTTTTCCATATGGATGTCGTGAACTTAGAAATATGGTAACGATCAATATATAATTTTTTATCATGGATAACGCCCACGAGACGCATATTATCTGCTATAATCAGTTGTACAGGTGAATGCATTACGCAAATAGAAATACCAGCCAAAATAAACAAACTAAAAAAGAGCCGGATGAGTGTTTTGCAAAAAGTCAGTCCAACCAAGCCTATACTCAATAAAACCAACGCAGATAACGGCATAAAACCAGGATTCAAATCAGGAGAAATAGCCTTGATAACATGCGCAATCTTTATCACAAGATCAACACCAAACCCCATAATTTGAAGGGGGAGCCATTCGAATCCTCCTAACATTGCGAGGACTGCAATTAATCCAAAAGGAATGACGAAAATTGAAATGACAGGCAAAGCAAAAGCATTACTGATAATGCTCAAAGATGCCGTATTAGAAAAATGATACGCAGCATAAATTCCACTTGCACTCCCTGCAACAAGGGAAGAAGCACATGTTGAAAGCATCGATAAGAAAGCAAAATTTATCACTCCTCCTCCAACATAAGAGGGTGTTGTTTTTCTTTTACGAAAAAATGATCTTCCACTCCACCAATCAAAAAAAGCGATCAAAGCAGCAGTCGCAGAAAAGGACATTTGAAAGCTAGGACCTAATATTTCATGGGGTGTCATCGCCAGAGTTATCAACCCTGCAATAGAAAAATTACGCATTGTTATAGCAGAGCGATTACACAATATAGCAACCAACATAACAGCAATCATCACAAAACTTCTTTGCGCTGATATTGCTAAGCCCGACAATAACAAATAAAAAGCTGTTATCATAAACGCAACGATAGCAGCAAATTTTTTACTGGAATAATAGGAAGAAAAAACTGGAAAAAATGCTAAAAAACTACGGATACTCAAAAGAACTATGCCGCTTAACAACGCCATATGTAAACCGGATATTGATAAAATATGGGCTAATCCAGCCGTACGTAATGCTTCATTTGTCTCATTTGAAATGCCAGCACGCTGCCCTGTTATGAGAGCAGCAGCTACACTCCCCTTTTCTCCTTCAAGTGCTATACGGATTCTTTGTGTCATCTTCGTGCGTAAATTTTCAATTTTCTGTAGAATGATAGCGAATATTCCATCAGGCTGCGAAACCGATATTTTTCTTGGTTTTCCTAAATAAACGCCTTGTGCCCCAATTCTTTTAAAATAATTATGAAAACTAAAATCGTAGCCTCCTGGACGCACTGGCCCAGAAAATGCACGAATCTTAACTTTCCCATATAGTCCATCACCAATTGCTAAGCCAGATGGCAAATATCTTGCCGATAAACGAATACGATGAAGACTATGGCATAATATGGGCTTTTCTGTACTCAAAACATCCAAAACTAAACGAAATCCCCCTTTGGTGCCTGACTCAATAGAAACAATTCTTCCCGTCAATGTGGTGACAATGTCACTGCTTAACATGGGTGTTGCAATACGCCACGTTTCTATTTTTGCCGCCAAAGCACCCAATATAATACAAAACAAAAATCCCACAGGAATCCATATTTTTTGATAAAAACGTGCAATATAGAATATTCCCAGAAAAATACTGACCAACGCCCCCAATTGTCCCCAACTTGGCTCCCACTCTAAATGAAAATAAAAAATGATTCCTAGGGCAAAAAAGACTAAAATCAGCGAAAAAAGAATACCAAAAGAAACTTCTTTATTGATACAATCTTCTAGCCATTTGCGAAAACGAATGATGACTTCTTTTGAGAGCGTCAATAAAAAAAAGTTTTTGTTGGTTATAACTGCCGTTCTTTGCATCATCATATCTAGAAAAAACACTCTGCCCTATTTGACATGGCTTTTCTCTTTCTGTAACAGATTTTTCGGATAAGCCCTCTTTAACTTTACTTTGATAAAATATCCGCCCCCCACTTTAACTCGCAATATGGCTATTGCACACCCCATCACCTATGCTAACATGATTTTTCTATAAAGTTCTATAAGTAATATCTCAGTTTAAAGGAAAATATTTCGTGTCTGTTATTACTCGTTTTGCCCCTTCACCCACTGGCTTCCTTCATATTGGTGGCGCTCGTACTGCTCTTTTTAATTGGCTTTATGCAAAACATACCGGTGGAAAAATGCTTTTACGAATTGAAGATACAGACCGAGAGCGCTCAACAGAAGCAGCTGTAAAAGCTATTATAGATGGCTTGCACTGGATGGGGCTTAGTTATGATGGCACCCCTATTTCGCAATTTGAACGTGCTGAACGTCACCGCCAAATCGCCGAACAGTTGGTCAAAAACGGCAAAGCATATTATTGTTATGCTTCACCTGAGGAGTTAGCTGAAATGCGTGAAAAAGCCCGTGCAGAAGGGCGCCCACCACGTTATGATGGACGTTGGCGGGACCGTGATTGTTCTGAAGCTCCTAAAGGTGTTAAGCCTGTTATTCGCATCAAAGCCCCTGAAGATGGAGAAACGATTGTACATGATCGTGTTCAAGGTGATGTTCGTTTTCCTAATAAAGATCTCGATGACTTTATTATTTTGCGTTCTGATGGTTCGCCTACTTATATGCATGCTGTTGTCGTTGATGATCATGATATGGGCATCACACATATTATACGTGGGGATGATCATCTTACCAATGCTGCCCGACAAATGATCATCTTTAAGGCAATGGGATGGGATATTCCTGTTATGGCACATATTCCTCTTATCCATGGTGAAAACGGTGCAAAATTATCAAAGCGGCATGGTGCACTCGGTGTTGATGCCTACCGAACAATGGGATATCTTCCTGCTGCTTTGCGCAATTACCTTGTCCGTTTAGGTTGGAGTCATGGTGATGACGAACTGATGTCGCTTAAAGATATGATTTCTTGGTTTGACATTGAGGATATTAACAAAGGTGCTGCTCGTTTTGATCTCAAAAAGCTCGATTCCATCAACGGACACTATATGCGCATGAGTAATGATCAAGAACTTTTTGATGCCGCTCTTAATATTCTACCAGAAACCGATAGGGGAGCACAAATTATTGAAAGACTTGATGAAAAACGCCGTGTTCAATTCTTAAAAGCAATCCCGCATTTGAAAGAACGTTCAAAAACACTGTGCGAACTGATTGACAATGCCTCCTTCATTTTTACGCAACGACCTTTACAACTTGATGAAAAAGCACAAATGCTCTTAGATAAAAATGGCCGGACCATTTTAAATGATCTTTATCTTGCCCTGAAAGCTTGCCCCTCTTGGGATACAAAAATTCTAGATGAAACACTTCGCTCTTGTATACAAACACAGAATCTCAAATTTGGATCTATCGCCCAACCACTTCGCGCAGCTCTTACAGGATGTGCAACATCACCAGGTGTTTTGGATGTTCTTATTTTGTTAGGACGCGATGAATCCCTTCATCGCATCAAGGATCAACTTATCACAACAATATGCTCATAATGTGTACTGAGTATATTTCTTCAAATAGATATCTATACAGATATCTCAACGCGCTCTAGAAGAGTTTTTTATGTTATATCATTGAAATACATTTTTTATTGAGTAATAATGATCAATAAGGAAATATTTTAAATTGCATGTACTCACTTTTAGAGGCAATCTACCCTTAAACATATGTAAGAAAAGCTTCAGTTATACATCCCCTACTCTGATGAAGCAGAGTCTTATTTTTTAGAAGTGAAGGATCTGAAAGGAATACCGAATGTCTGAGAATAACGCATATATTATTATGAATGATAAAAAAGTAGAGCTTCCCTTGCGTAAAGGCACGAGTGGACCTGAAGTCATTGAAATTGCTTCTCTCTACAAAAAAGCCGATATTTTTACTTATGATCCTGGTTTTACTTCAACAGCTTCTTGTGAATCAAAAATTACTTATATCGACGGTGATAAAGGCATATTGCTTTATCGTGGTTATCCTATTGATCAATTAGCTGAAAAAGGAGACTTTCTCGAAAGTTGTTATCTTTTACTTTATGGTGAACTCCCAACACAGCAAGAAAAAAATGAATTTGATCGATGTATTATGCAGCATACCATGGTACACGAACAGTTTGCACGCTTCTTCCATGGCTTCCGCCGTGATTCTCATCCTATGGCCGTCATGGTTGCCTGCCTTGGCGCTATGTCTGCGTTCTATCACGACTCTATTGATATTACAGATCCTCACCAGAGAATGATTGCTTCTGTTCGTCTTATCTCAAAAGTTCCAACGCTTGCTGCTATGGCCTATAAATACAGTATCGGACAAGCATTTGTTTATCCACGTAATGATCTTAGTTATGCTGCAAATTTCCTCCGTATGTGCTTTGCTGTTCCTTGTGAAGAATATAAAACAAACCCTGTTCTTGCTCAGGCGATGGATCAAATCTTTATCCTTCATGCAGATCATGAACAAAATGCTTCTACATCTACGGTACGTCTTGCAGGATCATCAGGTGCTAATCCGTTTGCATGTATCGCTGCAGGTGTTGCTTGCCTTTGGGGACCAGCGCATGGTGGAGCCAATGAAGCATGTCTAAAAATGCTACAAGAAATAGGTTCTATTGAAAGAATTCCTGAATTTATTTCACGTGCAAAAGATAAAAATGATCCTTTCCGCCTTATGGGCTTTGGGCACCGTGTCTATAAAAATTATGATCCACGTGCAAAAATCATGCAAAAAACCTGTCATGAAGTTTTAAAAGAACTCAACATTCAAGATGACCCGCTTCTTGATGTTGCAATAGAACTTGAAAAAATTGCCTTAAGTGATGAATATTTTATTGAGAAAAAGCTTTATCCCAATGTTGATTTCTATTCCGGCATTACATTAAAAGCTCTAGGTTTTCCAACTGAAATGTTTACTGTTCTTTTTGCATTGGCGCGCAGTGTCGGGTGGGTGGCACAATGGAAAGAAATGATTGAGGACCCTGCACAAAAAATTGGTCGTCCTCGACAACTCTACACAGGCTATGCTATGCGTGACTATGTTCCTATAGATGAACGTGCAAATTAAAAAAAATCAATAAAGCTTCAGTTTACTGAAGCTTTATTGAAAATAATCCCAAAACATCCTTTAAGAATTTTTATAAAACGTGATTTTAAAACTCTACATAGGTAACGTCATCATAAAAATTTACTAAAAAATTCTAAGTTTTAAATTGATAATACTCTTCTGCAAATTAGCCAAACATTTAGCAAAAAGAAATTGAAAATTTTACCTTATAATTCTCATTATCTTTAATGAAAGTGTATCCCTTGTCATTCCCTCATGTTTAAAAACCTTATTACATATTAAAATCTAACAATGTCAGAATTTTACTTTCTATTTTCTCCAGATAAAATTGCAAAAGGTTTACATTACGTGCTTCTTTAAAATGCCAAAAACTTCTTATCCCCATTCAAGTAGATTAGAATAAAAATACTTTACATTTTATCCTTTTAAGAGCTGAAGTTTTCTTTGTATTTAAGTTAATAATTTCCATTTTAAGGTAACTTATTGATTTTTAAATAAAATTATTAAAAATCATCATATAATCAACAAGGGGTTTACTTCTTTCCTGTATTTTTTATTCCCATACTTAATAAGAATAAATCATTTTTTTTGATAATGATATCCAGCATAATGATAGCAAAATGAACACAGATAATTTTTTTACATTGCTCCAAAAGAGCTTACAGATTATAAAAATGCATGATGGTTTCATATTTGCCAGCTTATCTAATAGGAGAACATAATGAAATTATTAGCAGGAGCTCTTATAATAAGTGCAACACTGTTTACCCTATCGGCCAATTCTCAAACGCTGAAAATTGCAAGCGATGCTTCTTACCCGCCATTTAGTTATATTAACTCAAATAACGAACTTCAAGGGTTTGATATTGATATATCTTATGCGCTTTGTAAAAAAATGAATGTTGAATGTGCTATTGTCACACAAGACTTCGAGGGGATGATTCCCGGTCTTCTTGCCAAAAAATACGATGCTATCGTTTCTTCCCTTTCTCCTACAAAAGAGCGCTTACAAAAAATTGATTTTACAGATCCTTACTACAATACTGTACTCGCTGTTATCGTTACTAAAAATTCTGGAATTAAAGAAATCTCAACACAAAACTTTAGAGGTAAAAATCTTGGAGTACAATCGAATACAACACAAGCTGCATACGCGGAAGATCATTATGCCTCTGAAGGAGTGAATATCAAACTTTATCCTACAGCAATAGAAGCTAATCGTGATCTTTTAAGCCATCGGCTTGATATCATTATCTTTGATAAATTAAAAGCATTAAATTGGCTTGAAAATGAAGGAAAAGATTGTTGTATCCTCCTAGGAACTCTAGAAGAAACAAAATTTCCTGTTGCAATTGCACTCCGTCAAAATAATAATGATCTTAAAAACAGTTTTAATAAAGCAATAGAAGAAATCCACGCCGATGGGACCTATGAAAAAATTATGAAAAAGTATTTTACTTTCGATATCGATTAGATATCACTATGAATTAAAGTTCAGTTTTTATATTTAAGGAGTATTTTTTAACTCTTTATTGGACATGCAAATATAATTGGAAATTCGGCATTTTTATAAGAAAATTTACATTTATCAAAATAACTTTAATTGTTTCTCGATATCTAAACATTTTATAGAATGTAATGACAACAATAAGGTTGTATTTTATCGTATCAAAATCTAATTTTTCTTTATGTTCAAATTGAATAGCCTTACTTTCAAGAAAAATCTTTAGTTTTTATTCATGAAATGATTCAAATCAATCATTTCGTGAAAATTAACCTATCATACAAGCAATAAGATATTTATTCTTTTTTTATCAATAAAAAAGATAATTTTTTTGATAATAATGTCCAACATAATGATCTAAAATAAACATCAATAAATTTTTGAATTGCTCCAAAAAAGCTTACAGATTATAAAAACATAGTGATTTCATATTTGCCCGCTTATCCAATAGGAGAACATCATGAAACTATTAGCAGGAGCTCTTATAATAAGCGCCGCACTATTCACCCAATTGGCTGATGCGAAAACATTAAAAATTGCGAGTGAAGGCACCTACCCTCCCTTTAGTTATATTGACTCAAATAATAAATTGCAGGGACTTGATATTGATATATCTTATGCACTTTGTAAAAAAATGAATGTTGAGTGTACTGTTGTCACACAAGACTTCGAGGGAATGATTCCTGGACTTATTGCAAAAAAATATGATGCTATCGTTGCCTCCCTCTCTCTCACACAAGAGCGCTTACAAAAAATTGACTTCACAGATCCTTACTACGATACAGCACTGGCTGTTATTGTTACCAAAGCTTCGGGAATTAAAAAAATCTCAACACAAGACTTTAGAGGTAAAAATCTTGGTGTACAATCAAATACAACACAAGCTTTCTATGCAGAAGATCATTATGCTTCTGAAGAGGTAAAAATCAAACTCTACCCTTCCACAATAGAAGTGAATCGTGACCTTTTAAATCATCGACTTGATGTGATTATTGTTGATAAATTACAAGCATTAAATTGGCTTAAAAATGAAGGAAAAGATTGCTGTCTCCTCCTTGGAACTCTAGAAGAAACAAAATTTCCTGTTGCAATTGCACTGCGTCAAAATAATAATGATCTTAAAAATAAGTTCAATAAGGCGCTAAAAGAAATCCGTTTAGATGGAACTTATGAGAAAATTATGAGAAAATATTTTACAAGTGAGATCTATTAAATATCAATATGATGTTTAAATGAAACCCGCTAGTTATTTCTAAAAAATATTATCTAACTCTTTCATGAGGAACACAAGAATGATTGAAAATTTAGCATTGCTATCATTTAGCAATGGTGGATGGGGAGCGGTTATACTTTCTAGTGCAGGAATGACATTGTCATTGGCATTATGTTGTGGACTTCTAGGACTTCCTCTAGGTCTTCTAAATGCAGTGATGATTCGATCCAATATTAAAATGGCCAAAGCGATTGCACGCCTCTTTTCAACTGTATTTCGTGGACTACCAGAGCTTTTAACTTTGTTTTTAGTTTACTACGGATTACAAAGCCTTATTCAGAATGTCTTTGACTATTTTAATTTTGAAATCATGTTCAGTATCAATGCTTTTGTTGCTGGTGTTCTTGCGCTTAGTATGGTTCTTGCAGCTTTTTCTTGTGAAGTTTGGCTTGGAGCATTTAATATTTTTGATAAAGGCCAATATGAAGCGGCTAAAGCTTTAGGCCTTTCACGGTCAACCACATTTTTTCGTATTGTCTTCCCTCAGCTCATCCGAAATGCCTTGCCAGGACTTTCTAATAATTGGCTTACTTTACTGAAAGATACATCCCTTGTTTCAACCATCGCACTTGTTGACCTCATGCGACAAACGAACTTAGCTGTCGCTGCTACCAATAAACCCATGCTATTTTATCTTGTAGCATGCTTACTCTATTTGTTATTTTCAGCGGTTTTTACGGCAATCTTACGCCATTTGGAAACATACGCTCAAATAGGCGATAAAAAGGTGCTACGGCAATGATTCCTGAGTGGCTTTATTTCCTTTTCAATCCTGATCTTTTAAGCCATCATGGGCCAAAATTTATTAATGGCTTTATTGTTACTGTTGAGCTTGTTTCTATTTCTTGTTCTCTTGGTTTTTTTCTTGGTATGCTTATCGCTTTTGCACGTTTATCAAAAAATACATTTTTACAGTATTGTGCAAATGCTTATGTCTATTTTTTCCGTGGCTCTCCTTTATTAGCTCAACTCTTCCTTTTTTATTATGGACTTGGTTCAATGAATGACTTCTGGCAGCAGGTTGGTTTGTGGTGGTTTTTTCAAAACGCGTGGTATTGTTGTCTTTTTATTTTTACTCTCAATTCTGCTGCCTATCAATCTGAGATCTTTAAAGGAAGTTTTCTATCCGTAACAATTGGGCAACGTGAAGCATCAAAAGCTTTAGGTCTAAGCAACTCTGTCACATTTTTTAGAGTTATTCTTCCACAAGCAATGATTGTAGCATTACGCCCCCTAGGAAATGAGTTGATTTTAATGATTAAATCCAGTGCTCTTGCCTCACTTATTACTGTTTATGATTTAATGGGGGTTGCTAAACTCACTTATTCACGGACTTTCGATTTTCAAGTTTACGTTTGGGCTGCTCTTATCTATCTCTTTATCGTTGAACTCATTCATCGTTTTATTGTTTTTATCGAACAGCGCCTCACTCGATATTTACGGTAAATAAAATGATCATAAAAAACTTTACAAACAAAAATGTTGAATTAATCAAGTTATTCATCAATGAAAGAATAAAATAAGATGAATTTGAAAAATAATAAATCGATCTCTCCCTGTAAAAACCCTGTGATCTCTATTCGAAATCTAAATAAATGGTATGGAAACTTTCAGGTCCTACATGATATCAACTTTAATGTTCAAGCTGGTGAACATATCGTTATTTGTGGACCATCGGGATCAGGAAAATCAACGTTAATCCGTTGTATTAATCAATTAGAACAAGCACAAAAGGGTTCAATCTGTATCCATAATGTTGATATCCATACCGCTCCTATACAACAGCAAAAAAATGTTCTTCGTAAGATAGGAATGGTCTTTCAGAATTTTAATTTATTTCCCCACATGAGCGTTATACAAAATTGTATTTTAGCACCTATGACAGTTCAAGGACTTTCCAAACAACAAGCACAAGAACGGGCAATTCGCTACTTAACGCATGTTGGTATTGAAAAACACTGTGAAAAATATCCTTTACAACTTTCTGGTGGGCAACAGCAACGTGTTGCGATTGCCCGTGCACTTTGTATGGAACCTGAAGTCATGCTTTTTGATGAACCAACCTCTGCTCTTGATCCAGAAAGTGTAGGAGAAGTTTTAGACGTGATGGCTCGATTGGCCGATACAGGGATCACAATGCTTTGTGTTACCCATGAAATGGGCTTCGCACGTAAAGTCTCAGAAAGAATACTCTTTCTAGAAAATGGAAAAATTGTTGAAGATACAGCCTCTGAAGAATTTTTTACTAATCCTAAAAGCCAACGTGCTTGTAATTTTCTTGCTAAAATTAAATATTAATCATTAACATATTGCTTTATTTATACAATTTTATTCCTGCTTTTTAAAAGAGTGATAATTGTTTGTGCGCCAACAACCCCCGATGGTACTTCAGTTTTCATTTTCTGTTCTACCATCTCAAAGGCATCGAGTTGTGCCTGTCGTATTAAAGGATTAAACAAAAGTTGTTCTACTTGTCTTGCTAACATACCTGGGCGTAAAAATTCATCAAAATATTCCGGTACAATAGGCTTATCAGAAATAATATTGGGAAGAGCTGCACTCCATAAAATTATTTTAGAGAAAATAAAGAATTTAGAAAAACGATCAAGTTTATAGCAAAGGACTGTTGGAATTTTAGCTAATGCTAATTCAAGTGAAACCGTTCCAGATGCTGCAAGTGCAACATCTGCTTGTGTAAAAGCACGCCATTTTGCATCTTCACCAACTACAATTTCCACTTTGCTTTTCCAGCCTTGTACAAAATCACGAATTTTATCCGCTAAACGTGGTAAGGTTGGTAAAATAATACGTAAATGAGGAATACGTTGTACAAGAATCTCTACTGTTTCTCGAAAAATAGGCATTAAAGAACGAATTTCTAAATTGCGTGATCCTGGCAAAATAACTAATGTAGGCGATGATGTTTGTGTATCGCTCAAATTTCTTTGTTCTAATTGGCATTTTTTTTCTGACTGAACTATCAAAAGGGGAGGATATGTCAAAAGACGATGTCCAACATAAGTCGTGGGAGGACCACCCAAATCTTGCATAATCTTTTCTTCAAAAGGAAAAACCGCTAAAACATGGTCAACAAATTTGCGCATAGCTTTAGCGCGCTCTGGACGCCATGCCCAAACGGTTGGTGCAACATATTTAATGATAGGAATAGAAGGCGCTAAAACGCGCACCTTTTTTGCAACACGATGCGTGAAATCAGGACTATCAATAATAATGAGGCAATCAGGTTGTTCTTGTGCAATAAATTTGGATAAATTGCGAATATGTAGCAACAATAATGGTAGTTTTTTCAACACCTCCTTTAAACCTATTAAAGCAATATCATGGGAATCAAAAAAGCTTTTTAAACCTAATGCCTTTAAATGCCTCCCCCCAACACCAATCAAATGAATATTGCGTCCTGTTTGTTGTGATAAACAAGAAATTAAATCGGACGCAAGTAAATCACCAGATTCCTCCCCTAAAACCACAGCAATCTTTAAGAAACAATTATTCATGAGCAAACTTTTCAAATGTCTCTATAAATAGAGAATATTTGTTGGCTTTTTCTATTGTTGTTTTCACCGATAATATTAGACTTCTATTTGCCTCCACTGCAACACCAGATAAACCACTTTTTGCAATATTCATTATTGTCGCGGGCCCAATTGATGGTAAATCAACGCGATTATCCTGTTGTGGTTTTGCACATTTTACAAGAACGCCACCTTTAAGGGGAATTTGCCCTCTTTCTCGCATTTCACAAACACGCCATAACATATTATCAGTTCCCTCAGCGCCCTCCAGTGCAACCACCCTTCCTTGGACAACAACAACGGCTTGCCCGATATCTAATTGACCTAAAAGCTTTGCTGCTTCTGCTGCTAAAAAAATATCTTTTTTCTCTTTTTGCGTAGCACGCCGCACTGTTAAATCAAACTCTATGGGAGCTAAAAGATCTGCGACTATCTCGTGAGCACCAACAACACGAAAACCATACGTTTCAATAATCCGTATAAAAACTTTTAATAACGCATCATCCCCTCTCTTCAAAGCTCCGATTAACTTAGGGAGAGCTAAAAATGTTGTCCAGTCCAACCGCAATTGTTTAAGAAGTGGGCGCTTTTTCACACCACCTGCCAAAACAACATTATAAACTCTAGCCTCTTTTAAGATTTTAACGAGTCGCGCTAACTCCACAATTGATAGCTCGCAATGCTCATAGCGATAAAGAGCAGAATCTGCCTCACCACGCAAAAGCACAAGAAAAGGATTCTCTCCATTCTTCTCAAGAGCCTGCGCAACAGTAATCGGTAGAACACCATTTCCTGCTATAATAGCAGTACGGCCGGAAAGAAAACTTCTGGCTCCCCAAATAAGCATTTTTAATCCCTATGTTCTTTTATTCTATCACCTTCAAATTTTGGTGTACAATAAAAACGTTTTCCTTCTTCCTTAATAAAATTAACTATATCAAGAACAGACTGAGAAGAAGAATAGAAAGAAGCAACATCACTGACACGCTCTTTAAATGGTTTGCTATGATCAAAAAGCATGGCAACCGCATGACGGAGTGCATGAATATCTTGACGCTCAAGTCCTGCACGCTTCATGCCAATAATATTGAGGCCAGCAAGTTTTGCCTGTACCCCAACAGCTGTTCCATAGGGAATGAGATCACCAACCAATGCCGATACACCACCAATAAATGCGTGATGCCCAACACGAACAAATTGATGCACAGCAGCACCCCCACCAATAATCACATAATCACCAATAATAACATGACCAGCTATCATCGCATTATTTGCGAATGTTACATGATTCCCTACATGGCAATCATGAGCGATATGAGCATAACAAAAAAATTGGCAATTATCACCAACAACTGTTATTCCTACACTCGAATCGGACCCCCTATGCATTGTTACGCCTTCACGAATCGTGCAGTTTTTACCAATCGAAAGAGTCGTAGCCTCTCCCTTATGTTTATTATTTTGCGGATCTCCCCCCAAAACTGCATGAGAAAATACTTTACTCTTGGCTCCTAACGTTGTCTTCCCCATTATCACAACATGACTCATCAAACTGCATCCATCACCAATAACAGCATCTGAACTAATATGACAAAACGGTCCAACTTGTACATTCTCACCAAGCTGCGCTCCCTTCTCCACAAGAGCAGTTGGATGGATTTTTGTACCGGACATTTTTAAATTCCCATCAAATATCGTTTATTCTTCTTCGACAATCATCGCAGCAATTTCTGCTTCAGCGACGCGGACATCTTCTACTTTTGCAACGCACGAAAAACGTCTCATACCAGATCTTTTTTTCAAAAGCTGAACATGAATCTTGAGCTGATCACCAGGCATAACCGGCTTACGAAATTTCGCATTATCAACCGTCATAAGGTAAACTAAATTTGTTTGCTTATTGCCTAAATTTAAAAGTGCTATTGCTCCTGCCGTTTGTGCCATAGCTTCTAAAATCAAAACTCCAGGCATAACAGGCTTTGCGGGAAAATGTCCCGTAAAATGCGGCTCATTAATCGTTATATTTTTAATACCAATAGCTCCTTGTTCACCATCAATATCAACTATACGATCGATTAATAGAAACGGATAACGGTGCGGTAATATTGATAATAGTTTTTCAATATCGACAGCCTCTAAGTTTTTAGTCTTTTCACTGCTGATCATATCAGCGTTTCTCCTTTTTAACTTTTCCCATACTGCGCAACGTCGCTACTTCACGAAACCATTGTTTAAATGGTCGCGCTGGACTACCTCCCCATTTTTCACCATCTGGAATATCATTCATAACACCACTACGAGCAGCAATCTGAACACATTTACCTATTATGATGTGGTCGGCTACTCCAACACCTCCGCCAAGCTGAGACATATCCCCTATCGATGTACTTCCCGCAATGCCACATTGAGCAGCAATAAGACAATAGCGGCCAATTTTTACATTGTGGGCAATTTGTACAAGATTATCAATCTTGCTTCCTTCACCAATAACAGTATCTTGAAATGTCCCACGATCAATTGTCGTGTTCGCACCAACTTCTGCACCATCCTCAATAATAACGCGACCAAGCTGTGGAATTTTCTCGATTCCAGAAACGCCCCCAACATAACCAAAACCATCTTGCCCAATACAAACACCAGGATAAAGCTGAACCTTATCACCTATTATAGAACACTGAACTGTTACCTTAGGAGCAATATAGCAGTCACATCCAATACGGCAATTTTCACCGATAACAGCTGTGGATGAAATGAGAGTTCCTGCACCAATCTCAACATTTCTACCAATAACAGCTCCCGCTTCAATACACACATCATGTGCCAACTTAGCCGTTGGATGAATATGCGCATGCGATGAAATCCCCTTCGATCCTAACCAAGGCATTGGCTTGACAGAATCTGGAAACAAAATACGACCAATCTGAGCAAAGTCACGCTGTGGTGTGGATGTTACCAAAATTGCCATAGTTTCGGGAACTTTAAAAACAATCTCATTCGTACAAAAAACAGCAACAGCGGAACTGTCCTGTAAAGCATCAGAAAACTTCCGATGCTCTACAAAAACAAGAGAACCTTCCACAGCACTCTCAAGTGAAGAAAGAGTATTGATAACTTTATGAGAAAACTCTGGATTAAGAAGCTTTGCACCCGTCAACTCAGCAACATTTGCAACTGTCAATTGCCGGGACGGCGTAAAAAAAAATGTATCCGCCATCAAAACACTTTCTCTCCCAGCTTAAGCTATTCTCTTCAAGTTTTTCCTTCTTAAAATCGCTCAAATCAGAACTTCGTAGAAATACCAAAATTCAATTGTTGCAAACGATCACCTTCCTGCTTCGTTATTGGCCAAGCATAATCAAAACGCAAAGGACCAAACGGAGAATCCCACATCAAACTCACACCTGCAGATGAACGCCAAGCACTTTTGGTATTGGTAACAGACGGTTCACCCTTAAAAACGGTTTTATAATTATTGCCATAAAGCGTGGCAATATCCGCAAATAAAGCACCGCGCAACCCGAACCCTTCAGGCACAACAGGGATAGGAAACTGTACTTCAGCAGTCGCATTCATATATGTCGTTCCCCCCAAGAAATAAACCTCACCCTTACTGGAAACCTGACGCGGACCTATTCCATTATATTTGAACCCTCGAATCATATCAGTATTCGCTTTAAACATATCGAAAATACGAACACCATCTCGGCCCATTCCGTGGATATAACCACCCCCAAAGGAAAGCAAACCAACAATATCCTTCTGGTCAGAAAGAGTCTTGTACATCATCGCCTTACCCGTGGTCTTCAAGAACTTTGCACTTCCACCAAGCCCTGCATATTCCTGAAGAAGATGCACGTACCACCCATCATGGGGGGATCTCATATCATCAATCGTGTTATAGGTGAAACCATAACTAATTGATGAACGTTTCCAAGGGCTTTGTTTTGCAGCTTGAACAATCGCACCAGAATATTTCCCATATAACTCTATTACATCACTCTCTTTATCAAAATCATACTCTCCACCAAAATCATATTCTTCCTGTACATAAGAATAAGCTACATTAGCAGATAATTGATTATTAATAGGTAATGAAAACCGTAGCGATCCACCTGTCTGTCGTACATCATAGGCCTTATCAGCACGATAAGTACTACGAAAAACATCAACGCCAGCAGATAAACGATACCCTAAGAAATAAGGATCAACAAATGATAAATTATAATTACGAGATTTTTCTTGCCCCGCACCTAATCCTAAACGAACATATTGACCACGTCCCCCAAGATTACGTTCAGTAACAGAAACTTCAAGTGACATACCAGGACTTGTTCCCCCTGTTGTATATCCTCCAGAAAGAGAGAGATCTCCTGTTGAAGCTTCAACGACATCTATTACCAAAATAACTTGGTCAGATTGATCTGTGGGAACCATTGAAATATTAACGGCTTTGAAGAAACCTAAACTTTCTAGACGACGTTTTGCCCGCTGTAATAAAGTTTGATTGTAAGCATCCCCTTCGTTTAAATCAATCTCACGGCGAATGACGTAATCACGCGTTTTCTCATTGCCACGTATATCAATACGCTGAATATAAGCACGTGTACCCTGTTCAATATTATATAAAACTGAAATTGTATGATTTGCTAAATTACGATTTCCCCTCGGCTCAACTTTAGCAAAAGCATATCCCGAATCAGCAACCTTGTTATTAATAATTGCAACAGACTGTTCAATATCTTCTGCGCTATAAACATCACCTGGCTGGGTTTTAAGCACCCTTTTCACAGATTGAACGTCAATTCCATCAACATCACTTTCAACCTGAATATCACTAATTTTATAGCGCACACCCTCATCAAGAACGAAAGAAATTTTATATGTATTGCTTGCTGCATCAAAAGTCGCTTTAGAAGAGACTACACGAAAATCTGCATAACCACGATTATAATAAAAGCGACGTAAAGCTTCTTCATCAGCAGCGAGACGCTCTTCACTGTAAACATCACCTCCCAATAACTTCGAAAAAATTCCTGAAGTTTTTGTTGAAATCACATCACGCAAACGACGACTTCCAAAGACACTATTCCCCTTAAAAGTGATATCACCAATCTTTGTTTTTCGCCCTTCAACAACATTAAATACTACATTAACCCGCCCTTTTCCAAGGTTAATCGTTTGAACGTTGACAGTGATATTATTACGACCAAGAGTTTTATAAGCTTCACGAATTGTATTTATATCAGCAGAAAGCTTAGCAGAATTAAAAGGCTCATTCGGTTTTAAAGAAATAAACCGCTTAAGATCTGGGTCTTTAAAAGATTTATTTCCCTGAAACAATATCTGATTGACAACCTCATATTCTTTTACGAATACAACCAATTTATCACCTACCGGATTTATTTTAACATCATAAAATAAACCCAATTCGAAAAGATTCTTCACAGCATTATCAACATCAGCACTGGAAACCCCTTGTCCAGCCTTAATCCCCATATTGTCTCGAATCGCCTGAGAACTTACAAACTTATTCCCACGAACCTCAATAGAACGGACTACAGACGCTTGTATTTCTCCAACCGCAGCAATTGACATAAAAACCGTTGCTGGGGCAATCATCCCCATCTTTAACACCAATACAGATGCTGCATTTAAAAACTTTGAATTTGTAGTCATTGGCTTTTTTACCTTACTCTTGTTCCTTGGACATGATGCCTTAAAAAGCTAACTGCCATAACAACCTTTTTACAGCGAGACTTTTCATTCCTTAATTACTCATTATAATGTACGACGCCACAACATTTTGCAGACATGGTAAACAACCTTCAATTTGTTTTCGCTATTATTACTCAATTTATAAAGCGTTTTCCATAATTTAATTAGCTAAACCAACAAAAATAATCATTAAAAAAGACAAAGATCATAAAAAGGAGAAGAATGGAAAAACCTAAACGAAAAATAATTCCCTGAATTTTAGCAGATATTTTCCTCCTAGTAATGACCTCAATGACATGCAATAAAAGATGCCCACCATCAAGCGGTAAAATCGGAAAAAGGTTAATAAGCCCAACACTTATTGAAAGAAAAGCTGCCAAATTCAACAAAGAGACAAAACCTGTCTCGCTCACTTTCCAAGCAATTTTAACGGTTTTAGAAGGTCCACTTAGCCGACAACGGTCCTCTTTTCCTCCTATTAAACGACTCATAAAAAGAACGGTTTGAGTGACGATAAACACAGTACGATCTGACGCTTCTCTTACAGCTGTTACAAAACCATAGCGAATATGTTTTATATAAGTTGGATCTAAATGTGCAGGATTATTTAAATCAATAGGAACACCTACACCTATCATAGCACTTCGTGTTCGATTACCAAATCCATCATCTCGCTCAACGATTTTCGGAGTAATCACCGTTGTAAAGAATCGCCCCATGCGTTCTATTTTAAACTCTATGGGTTCTCTTCCATGAAAAGCTACATAATTCATCAAATCTTCAAAACTTTCAACCCGTCGTCCATCCATTTCAACAAAACGATCACCTAACTCCAAACCGGACTGAAGAGCAGGGCTATCTTTTACCAAAGAACCAACAACGGGCTCAATGGCTACACGACCATAGATAAAGAAAAAAAATGTTAGAATAACAACAGTAAAAAGGGCATTGAAAAAAGGACCGGCAAAAACAGTTGCTGCTTTTTTCCAAGCATGCGCACTAGCAAATGAACCATCAACAATCAGAGATGATTGGGATGATACCATATCGATTTTTTCCTCATCTCCAACAAACTTTACATACCCTCCTACGGGGATAAGTGCTAAGCGCCACTTCGTGCCATGCTTATCTGTATAACGCGCTATTTCTGGCCCAAATCCAAGCGAAAAAACTAACGCCTTAATACCACACCACCGACCAATGAGATAATGCCCAAATTCGTGCACAAAAATGATAATCATAATGATGAAAAGAATACTCAAACTTCTTAAAAGAAAATCACCCATAGTGACGATATAATTTAAAAGTCCCAAACTACCTTCTCCCAATTAGATCATACTAAAAAGATTAAAAGGTGCATCCATATCAGACATAAATGAACCAATTAAATAAAGAAGAAAAGCTGCCCCTACCAATCCATCTATACGATCCATAAAACCACCATGTCCAGGCAATAAAGAACTAGAATCTTTAACAGAAAACCGTCTTTTGAGCCATGATTGCCCTAAATCACTCAATTGTGAAACAATTGACAAAACAAGTGTAAGAAGTGGCACAAAAAAACTTGCTAAATTTATATCAAAAAATCCAAAAGCAACCCATATACCACCGAAAACTCCGACAAATGTACCACCAAGTGCTCCTGACCATGTTTTATTAGGGGAAAATTGTGGTGCTAATTTAGGCCCCCCTAATGCACGTCCGATAAAATACCCACCAATATCTGTTCCCCACACTATCGTAAATAAGAAAATAACAACTTGGAACCCCAACATTTCATGATCCCGTAGAAAGCATAAAGCAACAACAGGAAAAGATGCATATAAAAAACCACAAAAAACCCAACCACTCTTTTTTATAGATATAATAGCCAACACCGCAGCCAAAACGATTAAAACACAAAAAATCAATGAAGCAGATACACTCAACACTAAAAAAAAGCCAAAGATCAAATAAAAGGTACTTGCTAATATTTTTTGTAAAATACACCATTTCTCTTTAGTAATACTCATCCACTCATAAAGAACAAAACCGCCAATGCCCCATACAAATAAAAAAAAGAAGATTCCTCCCAACCATGTTAGATACAACGCAATAACGCCAAACACAAAAGCTGTCAGAACACGATAAACCAAATTAGACAAAACAACATCCAAACAATAAAAATAGAAAATACAAGCTCTAAAATTGACGTAAGAAAAACCTCCCTACGCAGTATTTTTATTCCATACTTGTATAAATTTCTCTTATAATTTATCATAAATAATTCAGTCTACCAAGATAGCGCTTTTGAAACTAATAATCAATGAAAACAGCTTCAAAAATCTCCGTCAGGATTAATCCTAAAATATTTTTTTAATATTTTCTCAAATATAAAATGAAAAAGCAGCTATCTATGTCCCATATAAATTAACTAATATAGGTTTCGTATAAAAATGTCTCTCTATCAACTATTCGTCATTTAAAAACGAATTACGCCACATAACATCTGCTTGATCGATTATACTCACATGTTTTATAATGGGAAACAAAAGAAAGATTAGGCTTATTTTTTTGCGTTATATTCTTTCCCCAACCCTCATCTTAGAATATTTGAATAATTTCTAATAATACTTTCATTATGTAGTTTAACAAAGACATGCTAAACTAAAAGCCCCCACCATGCTGCTCAATAGTGTCCTCCTGCAAAGAGCTTGATTTACCATGCAGATTAAAAACAAAAACATCTGCCCTTTCTAATCAATCCCTTCCATATCAAGATGATAAAACGATAAAGTACCTTCCTGCATCACACCTTACTATCACAGAGCACTCTACTCCCCACTATTATCCATAGAAACAATTTACAGGCTGGAAGTATAACATCCTTTTTCTAGCGACAAAACCGTCTTAAACGTGCATAATTTCAGATTCTTTTACGGCTAAAATTTTATCAATATCAGCAATAGTTTCATCTGTGAGTTTTTGAACTTTTTCAGACAAACTATGGGCTTCATCTTGTCCAATTTCACCATCTTTTTCTAACTTTTTCAAATTGTCCATACCATCCCGACGAACATGACGTGTAGCAACACGCGCCTGCTCTGCATAGTGATTTGCAATTTTTACAAGTTCTTTACGGCGCTCTTCATTTAACTCAGGCAAAGGAATACGTAAATTCGTACCATCAGTTATGGGATTTAAACCAAGACCAGAATCGCGAATAGCGCGCTCTACAGCTCCTACCATCGTTTTATCCCATACAGAAACAGAAAGCATCCGAGGTTCGGGAACAGAAATATTAGCAACCTGATTTATGTGCACAACAGAACCATAAGATTCAACGGTCAACGGTTCTAATAAACTGGCCGATGCACGTCCAGTCCGCAAACCACCTAATTCATGTTTAAAAGCCGTAATAGCACCATCCATGCGACGTTTAAGATCATCCATAATTGATGTAACATTCATAATTCTGTCTCCTTCAATTGTCCTTTGAAGCTTACCCTTATTCCGATACTATTGTAAAGCGTCCTGTTCCATTCAAGACCTTAGCCAAACCGCCTTTTTCATGGATGGAATACACAATAATCGGTACATTGTTCTCACGCGCTAAAGTGACCGCCGTTGAATCCATAACAGATAATCCCCATTGCAAAACTTCAACATGTGTTAATTGGTCAAAACGCTTAGCCGTAGGATCTATCTTTGGATCGGCTGAATAAATACCATCAACTTGTGTTCCTTTAAGAAGGACATCCGCACCAATCTCTGCTGCACGTAAAGTAGCAGCAGAATCAGTGGTAAAAAATGGATTTCCTGTACCACCCGCAAAAATAACAACTTTTCCCTGATTCATATAAGCTATTGCTTTACGTTGCGAGAAACTTTCACAAATTTGTGGCATAGCAATCGCAGAGAGTACAACAGTTTCAACTCCTAATTTTGTCAAAGATGTTCGCAATGCTAAAGAGTTAATAGCAGTTGCAAGCATTCCCATATGATCCCCTGTCACTCGATCCCCACCACGCGAAGCAACAGCAACGCCACGAAAAATATTTCCCCCACCGATAACAACCGCAACTTCTATCCCCATTGTGCGCACTTCTGCAATATCAGCGGCAATACGGTCTACAACAGAAACATCAATGCCAAAACTCTGCCCCCCCATAAGAGCTTCACCAGAAGCCTTTAAAAGAATACGTTTATACGGAAGTGCTAATGCCATTAATAATCTCCCCAAAAGCACATTGACTTTTTGCTTTTGACATCACGAAGGGCATCACTTTTTTCACGTGACGCCCTCTCAACAATTACATTGTTCCCATCAGAGATTCTACAACCAACGATATGATTTTAAATCTCTGATCAAGAGTTTGCAATAACTAGCCTTTTACAGCAGCAGCAACCTCTGCAGCAAAATCAGACTCCTCTTTTTCCACACCTTCACCCAATGCAAAACGAATAAAGCCTGTAATTTTTGCTGGTGCACCAATTGATTTCTCAGCATCCTTTAAAGCTGCCTCAACAGTCATATCAGGATTCATAACGAAAGCTTGAGAAAGCAATACAACCTCTTCAAAAAACTTACGCATACGTCCTTCTACCATTTTTTCAATGATATTTTCAGGCTTTCCAGACTGACGTGCTTGATCTGAAAAAATTGCTTTTTCACGTTCAACAGCAGCAGCAGCAACATCTTGTGCTGTAAGTGCTAACGGATTGGTTGCCGCAATATGCATCGCAACCTGCCGACCAAAAGCAAGAGCAGCCTCTTTCTTTCCTGTTGTTTCAATCGCAACCAAAACACCAAGCTTACCAAGACCATCAGCTACACTATTGTGTATATAAGTCGCAACAACACCATTCTCAACAGACAATTTAGCGGAACGACGAAACGTCATATTTTCGCCAATTGTACCAATTGCATCTTTAATCGTAAGCTCTACAGTCTTCTCAGAACCTGGATAAAGAGAAACAGAAACAGATTCAACATCGCCTGGCGTATCTAAAGCAGCAGTTGCTACATTGCGCACGATATCTTGGAATCCGGCATTGCGTGCAACAAAATCTGTTTCAGAATTAATCTCAACCAAAACCGCATTTAAATCTTTTGATACGACACCGATTAATCCTTCAGCCGCTGTACGACCGGCCTTTTTATCTGCTTTAGCTATTCCTTTTTTACGAAGCCAATCAACAGCAGCTTCCATATCACCACTGGTTTCAGCTAGAGCGGCTTTACAGTCCATCATACCAGCGCCAGATAGTTCTCGAAGTTCTTTTACTTGTGCAGCAGTAATGCTCATATTTGCCTCTTTATTTTGTAATAGTGAAAGCGTGCAAAACCCCTCTGCACGCCTATAACTTCTTCTTTAGACAATAAAAGTACCTTAATTAGGCGTTTTATATTATTCAGAAACTTCTGCAACCGCATTTTCTTCCAAAATAGGCTCCACAGGCGCATCAACTTGAGCTCCTAAATCGATACCCATTGCTCCTTGCTGGCGTGCAATACCATCAAGGGCGGCACGAGCAAAAAGATCGCAATAAAGAGAAATTGCACGTGAAGCATCATCATTACCTGGTATCGGATGCGTTACATCATCAGGATCGCAATTTGTATCAATAATAGCAATAACAGGAATGCCTAAACGTTTTGCTTCCTGAAGGGCAATATTTTCTTTATTCGTATCGATAACAAATATAAGATCTGGAACAGATCCCATATCTTTAATACCACCAAGCGCACGATTAAGCTTTTCACGGTCACGTTCAAGATTTAAACGTTCTTTTTTGGTAAAACCTTGCGCCTCAGCAGCAAGAATTTTGTCAAGCTTTCGCAAACGATGTATCGAATTGGAAATCGTTTTCCAGTTTGTGAGCATGCCGCCAAGCCAACGTGCATTAACGTAATACTGGGCAGAACGATTCGCCGCATCCGCGATAATGTCAGATGCTTGCCGTTTCGTACCAACAAAGAGAATACGACCACCACGCGCAACAGTATCTGAAACAAGTTTAAGCGCTTGGTGTAAAAGCGGAACGGTCTGAGCAAGATCAATAATATGGATATTATTACGCTGACCATAAATATAAGGAGTCATTTTGGGATTCCAACGATGAGTCTGGTGACCAAAATGCACACCTGCTTCTAAAAGCTGGTGCATAGTAAAATCGGGTAGTGCCATAAATCTTATCCTTTCCGGTTCAACCTCCGCGGAAAAAGCAGGAAAACCTACTACCGGCGGATGCTTGCTAGAATTTTCTCACAAATTATTTACAAACACCCAAACTCCGCGTGTGGAATAGCGCCAACATACTAATATTTGATTCTTTTTCAAGTCATTTTCTTTAATCATTTAATATTTGCATTTTCACATTGATTAAGATCTTTTCCAAGTTCCAAGAATTCGAGACTGTTCAATTTTGCACGCACTGAAAAAGTTCCATAATCTATATGAAGATCACGCATGATACCATTCTCATGTAAGAGAAAACTGCTACGATAAACCGGCAAACCATCTTTATTTTCTCCATCATCAAAATAAGAAATTGTAACAGGCCAATATTCGTCTTCATCCAATTTTCTCACTTTTTCCGTTTCGCTATCAGATAAAAGCGCCTTCTTTTCCCCTATGACGATACTTTCTTTTATAACTTTATCTGCTTTATTTGTCCCATCAAATACAGTAACATTGTAAAAATGATGCCCTGCTTTTGCATGGCGGATAATATTTTTTAGTTGCATCATTGGAAATTCAGCCATTGCAAGCTTATACTCTTTTTCTTTTGGCTTTTTTAAGGTAACTGTAATACCATCTTGAGTACGCTCCGCGACCCCCTCAGCACGATGCGCAACCTCTTCTCCCTCTTGATCTGTAATATTAAAACGAAATGTACGGCTGTCTCCTGTTTCATAACTCGTCGTCTGTTGATCCGTTAAACGTACCGGCATATCTTCAATGTGAACACGACTAATAAAACGAAAACGTGTGCTATAGCCTTGGCATGCCGAACCAGTAAGCTCGTAAACCATTCGCCCTGACATCGCAGAAATTGTCATGTCATGAGAAACGCTATCGAGATGAAAATCATAAATTGCTCGATGAGGTACAATAAAAATAGGCTCTTCAGCTCTCGCTGTACATAAAAAAACAATATATAAAATTATTATAAATAATGATCTAATCATTCCCAAATTCCAAACTTTATCCCCGTTGCATAACATCATACAATAAGGCAAAAAAGGCTAATTTCTCAATTAACCACACATTTCCTTAAATCAAAAAATAGATTATACAATGAATGTATTATAGAGCAGCTATGGAGTTTAAATTATGACCAATATGATTGAAAAAAACTTAGAGAAATTCGGAATCACTCTTCCTGAAGTAATCTCCCCCCTTGCCAATTACATCACCACTTCACAAAGTGGCAATCAACTCTTTATTTCTGGACAACTCCCTCTTATTAATGGAAAACCAATAGCCATCGGTAAAGTTGGTGCAACTGTGAATACCGAACAAGCCCAAAAAGCATCCGAAGCTTGCGCTCTCAATATTCTCGCTCAACTCAAGGCAACTCTAGGTGACTTAAATAAAATAAAACGTGTGGTAAAAATTACTGTTTTTGTGGCTGTAGATTCTCATTTTACCGATATTCCTTTTGTTGCCAATGGAGCTTCTAATTTATTCGTTAATATCCTTGGTGAAATTGGAAAACACGCCCGTTCTGCTATTGGTGTTGCCTCTCTTCCTATGGATGTTCCTGTAGAAGTTGAAGCCATCATAGAAATCTAAGCCTTCATTAAGACAGTGCACCATCCTAAATATAACTAAAGTCAAAATACTTCTTTGTCTTAAACTCTGATAAACTTTGCATTTTTTTTGTTTTTAATTAAAATCTTAAACTTACAATAAAAGGAAATATTTGTATGAAACAAGCTTATGACAATAACAATATTTTTGCTAAATTGATTCGCAATGAAATCCCTTCTGTTCGTGTCTACGAAGATGATGATGTTATTGGATTTATGGATATCATGCCACAGGCACCAGGTCATACGCTAGTCATTCCTAAAAAAAGCTCTAGAAACTTACTTGATGCAGATACTGAAATATTATTTCCTGTTATTAAAGCTGTTCAAAAAATTGCAAATGCCGTTAAAAAAGCCTTTCAAGCAGATGGCATAACTGTCATGCAATTTAATGAAGCAGCTAGTAAACAAACCGTTTATCACCTCCATTTCCATATTATACCACGTATGGAGGGAATAGAACTTACCCCTCATAATAATATAATAACGCCTACAGAAATACTTGAAGAGAATGCAAAAAAAATCCGTGCAGCCTTATAATACACTCTTAAGTTGTTGTGCTTTTTTTCCTACACGTTTTTTTTATAAAATTTTCCATTTTACTTTTCTTTGAACTTGCAGATATATTGGAAGATGAAATTTCTAACTGTAAGCTTTCTTTTTTGCCATTTGATTTTTGTGTCAATACGCGAACAATGCCACCGTTGCGTAATTTTCCAAATAAAATTTCATCAGCTAATGGCTTTTTAATATATTCTTGTATAACGCGCTCTAATGGGCGTGCTCCCATCTGAAAATCGTACCCTTTATTGGAAAGCCATAAAGTTGCAGAAGGGCTTAATTCAAAACAAATTCCCCGATCAGCTAATTGTGCTTCAAGCTGAAAAATAAATTTTTGCACTATCTGATTGATGATTAAATGAGATAAAGGTGCAAACGGAATAATTGCATCTAACCGATTACGAAATTCTGGTGTAAATAATCGATTGATTGCTTCTATATCCTCACCATCACGATGTACTTTCCCAAATCCAATAGCTGATTTTGCCATATCTGAAGCACCAGCATTGGTTGTCATAATCAAAATAACATTGCGGAAATCAATTTTCTTACCATTATGGTCTGTTAATCTACCATAATCCATTACCTGCAATAAAATATTAAATAACTCTGGATGCGCTTTCTCAATCTCATCTAGCAATAGGACTGCGTGAGGTTTCTGATCAACGGCATCTGTAAGGAGACCTCCTTGATCAAACCCTATATAACCTGGAGGAGCTCCGATTAAACGTGCTACCGTATGCCGTTCCATATATTCTGACATATCAAAACGCAATAATTCAATGCCTAAAGATGATGCAAGCTGTTTTGCAACTTCAGTTTTTCCTACACCTGTTGGTCCTGAAAATAAATAACTTCCTATTGGTTTATCCGGTTCGCGTAAACCTGCTCGCGCCAATTTTATGGATGAAACTAAGATGGAAATTGCCTGATCTTGCCCATAAACAACATGTTTGAGTTCTCTTTCAAGCTTACTCAGTATCTTCTGATCATTCCGAGAAACTGTTTTTGGTGGAATTCTTGCAATTGTAGCAACAGTCGCTTCAATTTCTTTAACACCTATACTCTTCTTGCGTTGTTTTTGTGGCAAAAGCTTTTGCGCTGCGCCACTTTCATCAATAATATCAATTGCTTTGTCAGGTAACCTACGGTCAATTATATAACGTGAAGATAATTCTACGGATGCCTTCATCGCCTGATCTGTATATTTAATCTGATGAAAATCCTCAAAGTAAGGCTTCATCCCCTGCAAAATCTTAATCGCATCTATAACAGAAGGTTCATTAATATCAATCTTCTGAAAACGACGTTCTAAAGCACGATCTTGTTCAAAGAATTTGCGATATTCTCTGTAAGTCGTCGAACCAATACAGCGCATAGTTCCAGAAGATAATACAGGTTTTAAAAGATTTGCTGCATCCATATTTCCCCCTAATGTCGCTCCTGCTCCAATTAAGGTATGAATTTCATCAATAAATAAAATAGCATCTGGATATAGCTCAAACTCTTTAATAACTTGCTTTAAGCGTTCTTCAAAGTCACCGCGATAACGTGTACCAGCAACAAGTCCCCCCATATCAAGAGAAAATATTGTTGCATTTGATAAAACTTCAGGCACTTGCCCATCAACAATGCGTTTTGCCAATCCCTCAATTATAGCGGTTTTCCCCACTCCAGGATCACCAACTAAAAGCGGATTGTTTTTTGATCTTCGACATAAAATCTGAATCATGCGTGAAATTTCTATTTCACGGCCAATTAATAAATCAATTTTTCCATTAAGTGCTTTACAATTGAGATCAACACAATAATTCGTTAAAGCACTTGTTCCTCTTTCACCATTATCCGAAATCTGCTGATCTAATTGCTCTTCAAGTCCTTCAAGTAACATGGATAACCCATCATCACGCGTGATACCATGTGAAATAAACCGTACAGCATCATAGCGTGTCATTCCCATTTCTTGAAGAAAATATGCTGCATGGCTTTCACGTTCAGAAAAAATTGCAACAAGAACATTTGCCCCCGATACTTCATCTTTTCCAGCTGATTGTGCATGAATCACCGCACGTTGGATAACACGCTGGAAAAAAGCTGTAGGCTTTGTATCCTCATCAGCTCTAATCTGTTCATCTAACTCTGAGCGAAGATAATTGGTTAAGCGCTCTCGCAATTCCTCCACATCTACTTGGCAAGCCTGAATAACGGAATTTGCATCGGCATCATCTAACAGCGCAAGTAGAAGATGCTCTAATGTTGCGTATTCATGCCGTGCTTGAGTAGCAATTGTCAATGCACGATGCAAAACCTCTTCAAGACTAGGTGTAAAAGATGGCATAATTCCTCACTTCCATTCCATTACACATTGTAACGGATGTTCATTTTGACGCGCACATTCCCTCACTTGTAATATTTTCATTTCAGCGACTTCATAAGTATAAGTTCCACATTCTCCTATCCCACTGTGATGAACATTTAACATTATTCGCGTTGCCTCTTCGAAACTTTTTTTAAAAAAGTTCTTCAAAATGAAAACAACAAAATCCATAGGTGTGTAATCATCATTAAGCAAAAAAACTCGACATAATTTAGGTTTTTCGAATTTTGCTCTAGCCTTAGGCATTATAACCGCACCATGCCTAACTTCATCCCAATTCTTGCCCTTTTCATTATGTATAATATGGGCTATAAAGTTTATTATGGGCGTCTGTCCCGTTATCGTTTTCCATGCAGCACATTTTTTATTAATTTTAAATTCTTTCATAACTATTGCAATACCTGTATGTATTAGGAAGAATTCCCTCTGTGGTTAGACTTCAATCATGCACTCATAAAATAACTTCTGTAAACAAATTAGTAATACCATTCGTCTAAACTGCGTCAACAAATTACAGAAAAGGAAGCTTTATAGAAGTTTTTCAGGATAAATGGAGAAATAGGATACTGCAAGTGTATATTAATTATCAAAAAATTATGCGCTACTGTAAAGCAATAGCAATTTCTTTTGTTGTGTTAGCTTTTTCTTACTGTTGGGCATCAGCCACACCTCAAGGAGCCTATCCAGATAAGTATGCGGCTATTGTTATAGATGCTACTACAGGGAAAACTCTATTTCAAGCCAATGCAACACTGAAACGTTATCCTGCTTCTTTAACAAAGATGATGACATTGTACTTACTCTTTGAAGCTATGCAGATGCGTCGTGTGACACCAAATACACCAATTCCTGTTTCACATTATGCAGCAACGCGCCCACCAACAAAAATTGGGTTTAAAGCAGGCCAAACAATTTCTGCAGAATCAGCAGCTAAAGCACTCATTACAAGATCCGCAAATGATGTTGCTGCAGCCATTGCAGAATATCTTGGAGGTAGTGAAAAAAAATTCGCTCAAATGATGACAGTAAAAGCTCGTAAACTTGGCATGAAACATACACATTTCGCAAATGCTTCAGGACTTCCGGATGTGCACAATTATTCTACAGCACGAGATATAGCGACTTTGTCACTAGCTTTACGTAAACATTTTCCAAAACAATATAAATTGTTCAAAACAAAAAGTTTTAATTTCCGTGGACATAAAATTAACAGCCACAATAAACTCGTTAAAATAATGAAAGGTGTCGATGGAATTAAAACAGGATACACACAAATGTCAGGTTCTAATTTAGCAACTTCAATGCGTCTTGAGGGGCGCTCTGTTGTCGCTGTTGTTATGGGAGGTAAATCATCTACTGCACGTGACGAGCATATGGCTAGCCTATTGAATCAATATTTGCCCAAAGCAAGCCAAATGAAAAGTAGTGAACGTTTAATGGCTTCTGTACGCTATCACTTACCTACCGGCGCCAATACTCCTATACCGACCATTAAAGCTGATTCAAATAATTTTGACGATGAAATTTCGACTATGTTGACAGCATTTGCAGAACAACCTAAAAACTCCAATATCGCAATAACGGCTGTAAATAAGGTAATTATACCAATACCAAACCCTCAAAAACCTATACCAGTTGAGACTCATAAAATTGTAACAGCCTCTTTGTCCACAAATGCCGGATGGGCTATCCAAATTGGTTCTCTTCCTAGTGAAGAACAAGCAAAAACTTTACTTTTAAAAGCAAAAAATATAGCTTTTTCTACTTTAAAGCACGCATCTTCACACATGCAACTATTTGAAAAAAGTGGGCAGCGTTATTATCGAGCGCGCTTTACAGGGTTTCAATCAAAAAAAGCTGCATTTGATGCTTGCTCTACATTAAAGAAAGCAAATTTTAACTGCTATACTGTAGCCTACTAAAAATTTTTGAATTCTGCGTTAAGGATAGTATTATGACAGATAATGCTTTTGCTTCATTCCATAAAAAAGAAATTTTATTGAAGCAATCATCCCTCCTTTCATTGCGTTCTCTTCACGATGCTGCTGCAAAACTTACTGGTTTAAAATGTAATTCGACTGCATTAGATACACAATCTCTTGTTAACCTTCTCATTTGCCAAACAATACGCAACCGCCGTCTCATAATGCCTCCTGTACGCATTCATTTACGCGTTGCTAGCCAAACTGGTAATGTGCCTATTAAAATCCGTCTAGGAGCAACAAATATTTAATTCTACAGACCATCTCTAAAAAATTATTTTATTATTAACCATTATCTACAGCCTTAGAAACCCCTTTGATAAACATACTTTTTTCTTAAATTATGGAATTGTGCTGACAGCTTTTCCAACTATCCAATACCTCCAAGCTTTCAATAAAACCATTATTAAGGACATAAAAAACACCCAATATTTTTTTACTTTTGGATTTAATATAAAAATTATCCTCGATATCTTTTTGGAAAAAATGAATAGCTTCATTGGATGAAAGCCTATCATTTTAGGGATTATTGTAAAAGTTCAATAAAGGAAGTCCCTCTTAATAACGCTCCCCCCCTACAACATAAACGCTGTAAAAAATGTAAAAGAAATTGTCAGATTAAATATCATGATAACGATTTCCATAAGATTTTAATTTATAATTTATTTTTTGCATATTGAATGAGAGTTTTTTTGTTATTTTTCTTCTTATATTGAATCAGTAAAAATCGTTCGCTTGCTCATCACGAGAAAGATTGGCATATAAACTATTTAAAAAAGGATAATAGTGCTGGTTTTCTTCCTCTATAAATAAAGATGCTAATACTCTATAGGTTTTATACCATTCATGGAAAACTTACATTATACTATTCATATGCAACATACTGATTTATAAAGATAGTTCATTATTTTGCATGTTAGATGAGAATTTCGAATATCGTAAAATTCTCTCATTTGAAATTTGTTTATGTTGAATCAATCCAAAACATTCTCTTGCATGTTATGAGCGAGATTAGTGTGTGGCGTGAAACTGTACTAAAAAGACTCAAAATGCCTATAATGAACCGTTTTAAATACTAAGGGCTTTGGTCCCTGTACAGAGGGGGGGCGCTGGCAAAGTGTGTAATCGTACCAGCATACTCTTTATTATTAAGCATAAAGATGGGGACAGTTCAATGGATTTACCATTATACCATTCACAGGTGCCATCGCGAAATGAGTTTGGGAGCGTTGAGAGATATTTCTTTAAAACAAACTTATGAATGAGTAACACGATGATGCTCTATCGTGTGCATTTTATTCTCATGAAAATTTTGATAAATATTTTTTAATGTATACGTTATTATTTATTTTAGTTTTTTTGACGGTACAGAATTTATAAATAAAAAAGATATTTCCAATACATCTCTTAATTATTGTAAATTTGCGTTTCTTTTCAAGGCATTTTTTTACCATACTAGGTACCAAAAAATCTTCACTTCTAAAAAAATAAAATCTTTAAAATTCACTCTCCTCATCATCATTATTCAGATTTAAAACAAATTTTCCTTGGATACTCGGACATAATCTTCCATTACTTCAAAGATATGGCTATGGAAACTTTTAAAAGCCACAAAATCCAGCTAAAAATAATAGCAGATTGATCACTAATTTTACTTTACGCTTTTTTATTTTTTCCAAATTAGACTTTTTTCCATTTTAGAGACAAATCAGACAGATAGCAACAATACTCTCCCCCAAAACTTGCATGCAAAAGCGATTATTCATGAAGAAAATACTGAATCATCTCAAATTTATTTCAAGCTTCTACTGAATTAAAGTGGAATTTTGATTTATAAGTAACAAAAAAACATAAGCTTTATCAGGAAATACAATCCCTCTCCCAAAAGTCCCGTTATGAATTGAAAAATGCTCCAGCTCCTAACAAGATATTGCATTGACTGCAAGACCACCTTTACTTGTCTCTTTATAGCGTTCACTCATATCATGACCAGTCTGGCGCATTGTTTCTATACAAGCATCAAGAGAAACAAAATGATCTCCATTACCATATAATGCAAGAGAAGAAGCCGTTACCGCCTTAACAGCTCCCATTGCATTACGCTCAATACAAGGAACCTGCACAAGACCTGCAACCGGATCACATGTCATTCCCAAATGATGTTCAAGCGCAATTTCTGCCGCATTTTCAATTTGAACTGGTGTTCCACCTAACGCTGCGGTCAACCCTGCTGCGGCCATTGAAGATGCCGTTCCAACTTCACCTTGACACCCAACTTCTGCACCAGAAATAGAGGCATTATGTTTGATAACACCGCCTATAGCTGCTGCCGTTAATAGAAAATTATGTATTCCCTCTCGATCTGAATCATCATTAAATTGAAGATAATAACGCAAAACTGCTGGGACAACACCAGCTGCCCCATTTGTTGGGGCTGTAACAACACGACCACCTGCTGCATTTTCCTCATTGACTGCTATGGCATATACCGAAAGCCAATCATTTGCCCAAAGTGGATAATTGCGATTTTTCTTTTGATTTTCCAAAAGCGTTTCATGCAGCTTTTTAGCACGCCTTAGAACACGCAATCCACCAGGCAACTCACCTTCTTGTGAAAGACCTCTATCGATGCAATTTGTCATCGCTGAAAAAATTTCATCAAGCCCTGTATCAAGAGAAGAACGCTCTATCTTTGTCTCCTCATTTAAGCGCTTCATTTCAGCAATTGAAAGTCCTGATTTTTCTGCCATTGATAACATTGTACAAGCAGAATCAAATGGATATGGCACCTCAAATGCTTCTGGTTGTATATTATCATTCATATGGCTTAATTCATCCTCCGTCACAACAAAGCCACCACCGATAGAATAATAAATCTGCCGCAACAGAACATTCCCATCAGTATTAAGTCCCTCAAAGGCTATTCCATTTGTATGTCCAGGGAGAATTTTCTTTCGTTCAAAAATAAGATCACGCTCCACATCAAACTGATAAGCGGGATGGCCTTCTGGTTGCACTTTTTTTTCACATATAACTTTTTCTAACAAAATCCCCATGCTATCAGGGTCAACAGTAGAAGCTTTTTCTCCTAAAAGTCCTAATATGATAGCCCTATCTGTTGCATGACCAATACCCGTAAAAGCTAAAGAACCATAAAGATAAACACGTATACGAGAAACTTGAATATCAAACGACTGAGAAAAATCCCCTATCTTTTGCAAAAACATATTAGCAGCTGTCATCGGCCCCATCGTATGTGAGCTAGAAGGACCAATCCCAATTTTAAAAAGTTCAAAAACAGATAGAAACACGTATCACCTCAAAACTATAGTACAGCTTGAGCATATATGCTTTTTCATAACTTGTCCCGTTTAAAATCAAATTGCGAGATAAACTAAAAAAATGACAGCAATAAACACGAATGTCGCTCGTCTTGCTACCACCCAACACTTTCTCTCTATAGTGCTTTCCATTAGGCCAACCTTCAAAAAACGGGCGATGCCTCTAGAGTCACCGCTCTTAATGTTTTAAACGTAGTAAAATAAGTGTTAATATGCAATATTAAAATTCAATAAGGATGAGAAATTCTTATCGGAAATATTTTTCATAATGCACCAAGTTCTTCAAAACGTATGCTTAATTATATAAAATATTTTATGGGTATGTTTCAATGAAACGTACAAAGTTTTCTAACGATTCTCGTTCTGTCTCAAAATTGTTTTCTGGAGCACTCATATCGCGATAACCAAGTGCCATACCACAGATAATATGGCGATCAGAAGGAATAGATAAAAGCGTACGAATCTGTTTATGATAATCAGCGAAAGCAGCTTGAGGGCAGGTATCTAATCCAAATCCACGTGCAGCTAACATAATGGTCTGCATAAACATACCCAAATCAAGCCAACTCCCCATTTCCATGTCGTGATCCATTGTAAATAAGAGTCCTACAGGTGCATCAAAAAATAAAAAATTTCGCGCCTTTTGATGAAGTACTTTTTCTTCATCACCTTTTTGAATTCCAAGACTCTGATAAAGATCCAAACCAACTTTTCGACGCCTTGAAATATAAGGCTCACGCCACTGACGTGGATAATAACTATATTCACGCTCTCCTTTTACACCTGAAAGCACAAGTTGTGAAAGCTCTTGCCCTACTTTCTGTAATATACTTCCTGTAAGCACAATCACTTGCCATGGCTGAATATTTGTTCCAGATGGTGCACGTGCTGCAAGTTTTAAGATTTCTTTGATTGTTTCCAACCTAACTGGCTGATCAGTAAAAGCGCGAATTGACTTTCGTGATAAAATAGATTGAAAAACACTCATAGGAGAAACTGCCATTGTTTTTACTTTCTTTATGAAAAATAATTTTTTACTTATCAAGGACAATATACTGCGAAAATACCTTCGCAGCTTTTTTCGAACACTTTATTTCTTTAAATGACTTACACATTTTACGTAGTGTTAAAAATTCCCCTTAGAGATAGTATAACCTATCTCTTTTAATAGAAAGAAAATTGTCTAAAAGCAGATGAAATAAACTTTATAATCAATGATTAACCCCCAACTCCGCTAAGCTCTCAAAAAAACTCTCCTCAATTCGTTCTAAATCCTGTAGAAGATCATCAATATCATGCTGCATCTGCTTTAAATCAGCTCGTTTTTTATGAATTCCTGCAATTAATTTCTTAAGCTTTTTCTCATCATCAGGTGGTTTTCCAACCATTGTCAACATATCAGATATTTCAGACAACGAAAATTTAACTCTTTTAGCACGCAGTATTTGTTTTAACTTATGACGATCCGTTTGTGTATAAAGCCGTGTATTTCCACGCCGAAAAGGAATAAGAAGTCCCTCTTCTTCATAATAACGCAAAGTCCGAGCTGTTATTGAAAACTCACGTGTTAATTTTCCAATTGAATAATATTCGTACATTTTATCATTCTGTCTTCATAGATCACAGTTTTATAAGAAATATGTCTATTTTTTATAAAATTTAGTGAGCATCCTAATCTCTACTTTTCTGCATTCTAATTTATAAAAAAACACATTCTTGTCATACACGTATTGTATAGTAGAGAATAAATTATTTCTTAGATTATAGAAAAAACTATTGATCTTTCATTATAAGTCCTTCTAAATCTTTATAGAAGATATCAATCAATAATTTCCCTAAAATTCAAAATCAATCATTATTTGATTTGTAGATAATCAACTCTTTTCCTTGAATATGGCTTTTGAATTTCACATCATTACAAAACAATAAGCTACTAAATATGTTAAAAAATAACTATCGCCTTATAATTTTTGATATTTTTCAGGAAAAAATGCAACTTCTGCATTTCGCAGATAAAAAACGTCTGAACTTTCTATTCAAACGTTTTTTAATTATGTGATGTTGTATTTAAATTATTCAGCAACTGCTTGGGTTGTCATATTTGTCAACATAGCCTTAGCCACTTCGTTATTACTAGACTTACGCTGCTCATCTACAATCAAATCATCACGAACTGCAGCAATACGACGGATTTGAGAAATCGTACCACCCGTACCTGCTGGAATAAGACGACCGACAATAACGTTCTCTTTAAGTCCTTGCAAAGTATCAATTTTACCAGAAACTGCTGCTTCAGTAAGAACACGTGTTGTTTCCTGAAACGATGCCGCCGAAATGAAAGAAGGCGTTTGAAGAGAAGCTTTTGTAATTCCAAGAAGAATGGGATTACCAGATGCAGGTTTCTTCCCTTCTGCAATCAAATTATCATTGATTTCATCAAGTTCAATACGATCAACATTATCACCTGGAATATAACCAGAATCTCCAGATTCAGTAATTTCAACTTTTTGCAACATTTGACGAACGATCACTTCAATGTGCTTGTCATTAATAAGAACTCCCTGCAAACGATAAACCTCCTGAATCTCATTAACAAGATAAGATGCCAAAGCTTCAACCCCCTTAATCGCCAAGATATCATGAGGTGCTGGATTACCATCAAGGATATAATCTCCCTTTTCAATTTGATCACCTTCTTGGAAGTGAAACAACTTACCTTTCGGAATCAAATATTCTACTGCCTCAAGAGTTTCATCATTTGGTTCAATAATGATACGACGTTTATTCTTATAACCACGGCCGAATCGAATCGTGCCACTTACTTCAGCAATAATCGCATGATCCTTTGGACGACGCGCTTCAAAAAGCTCAGCCACACGTGGTAAACCACCCGTAATATCTTTCGTCTTGGCACTTTCCATTGGCAAACGAGCAATAACATCACCAGCCTTAACATGAGCACCAAGTTCAACAGAAAGAATAGTTTCCACTGACATCATATAACGGGCTTCACCTCCCTTATACAATTTAGCAATGGATTCACCTTCTTTATCTGCGTGGATAATAATGGCTGGTTTAAGATCCGCACCGCGTGGATTAGCGCGCCAATCAATCACCAAACGCTTCGTAATACCCGTAGATTCATCAGCTGTTTCAGTGACAGATAAACCATCAATCATATCTTCAAAACCCACATAGCCTTCAACTTCCGTTAAAATTGGACGTGTATAAGGATCCCATTCTGCTATACGTTGGCCACGTTTAACCATATCACCATCATCAACAAAAATATGAGCACCGTAGCTAACACGATGTACAACGCGCTCTTTTCCTAACTCATCCTTGATAAGGATAGCCATATTACGCCCCATAACAACCAAATGTCCTTCAGAGTTACGAACCACATTACGATTACGAATCTCCACCTTACCTTCATAAGATGCCTCTAAATACGATGAATCAACAACCTGCGCAGTTCCTCCTAAGTGGAAAGTACGCATAGTAAGCTGTGTTCCTGGCTCACCAATGGATTGAGCAGCAATAACACCAACGGCTTCCCCCTGATTAACAGGTGTTCCACGCGCCAAATCACGACCATAGCATTTTGCACAAACACCAAGACGTGTTTCACATGTTAAAGCAGAACGAATTTGAACAGATTGAATCCCAGCTTCTTCAATCTTCGCGACATCAGCTTCCTCAATCATCGCTCCACCTTCAAGGATAACCTCTCCAGAGACAGGATGTAGAATATCAACAAGCGCTGTACGACCAAGAATCCTTTGCCCAAGGGAGGCAACAATTTGTCCTGCATCAACAATTGGCTGCATGGTAAGCCCTTTTGCGGTACCACAATCAACTGCTGAAATAATAGCATCCTGTGCAACATCAACAAGACGCCGTGTTAAATAACCAGAGTTCGCCGTTTTTAACGCAGTATCAGCAAGTCCTTTACGTGCACCATGCGTGGAATTGAAGTATTCATTAACAGTTAGACCTTCTTTAAAATTTGAAATAATGGGGGTTTCAATAATTTCACCCGATGGTTTTGCCATTAATCCACGCATACCGGCCAATTGTCTCATCTGGTTAGCAGAACCACGTGCTCCAGAATGCGACATCATATAGATCGAATTCATCGGCCGTTGACGACCTGTTTTAGGATCAAAATCGACGGCTTGAATACGTTTCATCATTTCATCTGCAACGCGATCTGTACATTTACCCCAAGCATCTACAACCTTATTGTATTTTTCACCTTGTGTAATCAAACCATCATTATATTGCTGTTCGTACTCCTTAGCCAAAGCTTCTGTCTCTGCAACTAAACGCGACTTACTATCAGGAATAACCATATCATCCTTACCGAATGAAATTCCTGCACGACAAGCATAAGAAAAGCCAAGCTGCATAATACGGTCACAAAAAATAACCGTCTCTTTTTGTCCACAGTGCCGATAAACATGATCAATCATTTTAGAAATATTCTTTTTCGTCATTTCTTGATTGACAATCTCAAATGAGATATCCGAATTTCTTGGCAAAAGCTCACCGATAATCAAACGACCAGGTGTCGTATCATAAAGTTTAGAAACTTCTTTTCCATCCTTCCCCATATTCTTAACACGGCCTTTAATCTTCGTATGAAGCGTTACAACCTTATTTTCCAAGGCATAATGAAGCTCACCTATATCAGAAAAAGCCATTCCTTCACCTGGTTCTTTTTCAGAAACAATTGAAAGATAATAAAGACCAAGAACCATATCCTGTGAGGGAACGATAATTGGAGCACCATTGGCCGGATGAAGAATATTATTGGTCGACATCATCAAAACACGGGCTTCAAGCTGTGCTTCAAGAGAAAGCGGAACGTGAACCGCCATCTGATCTCCATCAAAATCCGCATTAAAAGCAGTACACACCAGTGGATGAAGTTGAATAGCTTTGCCTTCAATTAAGATAGGTTCAAAAGCCTGAATCCCCAAACGGTGCAATGTTGGCGCACGGTTGAGTAAAACAGGGTGTTCACGAATAACCTCATCCAAGATATCCCAAACTTCTGGATGTTCTTTTTCAACAAGCTTCTTTGCCTGCTTTACCGTTGATGAATAGCCTTTTGCATCAAGCCGCGCATAAATAAAAGGCTTAAACAATTCAAGAGCCATTTTTTTGGGAAGACCACATTGATGCAATTTTAATTCAGGACCCGTCACGATAACAGAACGCCCTGAGTAATCAACACGCTTCCCAAGTAAGTTCTGACGAAAACGTCCTTGCTTACCCTTCAACATATCTGATAGAGACTTGAGAGGACGTTTATTGGCTCCAGTAATCACACGTCCACGCCGTCCATTATCAAACAATGCATCAACAGCTTCTTGTACCATACGCTTTTCATTGCGCACGATAATTCCAGGAGCACGCAATTCAATCAGCCGTTTCAAGCGGTTATTACGATTAATAACACGCCGATAAAGATCATTCAGATCTGATGTCGCAAAACGCCCACCATCAAGCGGAACCAATGGACGCAAATCCGGTGGAATAACCGGAATTGTTTTCATAATCATCCACTCTGGCTTATTTCCAGATTCAAGAAAATTTTCAACGATTTTAAGTCGTTTAATCAATTTTTTCTGCTTTAACTCTGAAGTTGTTTCAGCTAATTCGAGACGCAAATCATTGGCGATTTTATTTAACTCCATACCAGCTAAAAGCTCGTAAATAGCTTCAGCGCCAATCATAGCTGTAAACTGATCTTCTCCAAACTCATCAATAGCAAGCATATATTCTTCTTCAGAAAGAAGCTGATGGAGCTTAAGAGATGTCAATCCTGGTTCGGTTACAATATAATTCTCAAAATAAAGAACCCGCTCAATATCTTTTAAAGTTAAATCTAAAAGTGTAGAAATACGACCTGGTAATGATTTAAGAAACCATATATGCGCAACAGGTGCCGCAAGTTCAATATGCCCCATACGCTCACGACGTACGCGCGAAAGAGTAACCTCTACACCGCATTTTTCACAAATAATGCCCTTATACTTCATGCGTTTATATTTGCCACATAGACATTCATAGTCTTTAATAGGGCCAAATATACGTGCACAAAAAAGACCATCACGCTCTGGTTTAAAAGTCCTATAATTAATAGTCTCAGGCTTCTTAATCTCACCATACGACCAGGACAAAATTTTCTCAGGACTCGCAATAGAAATGCGAATAGAGTCAAATGTCTGCGCTGGCGCTTGAGGATTGAAAAGATTCATGACCTCGTGGTTCATGCTGTTCTCCTTCAAAGATTCTTAGAACCTGTTGTAATATCTCATTTGTTTTATAACAGATCTTCTTTAAAATACATTTACTTTTAAAAATGACCCGTATAACCTTAATAAGGTTATTGAACCTCTTAAAGCAATCAGAGCGCAGTCTTTTTCTACTGCGCTCCTTGAATTATTATTCTGCTGTATCAGACAATGCCCGCTGTGCAATAAGTTCACGCGCATCATCAAGCTCCACATTAAGAGCAAGTGAGCGCATTTCTTTTACCAACACATTAAAGCTTTCGGGTATACCCGCCTCAAATGTATCATCACCACGCACAATTGCCTCATAGACTTTCGTTCGACCAGCCACATCATCTGATTTTACTGTTAGCATCTCCTGCAAAGTATATGCAGCACCATAAGCTTCAAGTGCCCAAACCTCCATTTCACCAAAACGCTGACCACCAAACTGTGCCTTACCTCCTAATGGCTGCTGCGTAACAAGTGAATAGGGACCAATAGAACGTGCATGAATCTTATCATCAACAAGGTGATGCAATTTCAACATGTAAATATATCCTACCGTTACTGGACGATCAAAAGGCTCTCCAGTACGACCATCATAAAGCGTAACCTGCCCTGAACTATCTAAGCCTGCGTCCTCCAGCATCATGTTAATATCAGACTCATGTGCTCCATCAAAAACAGGCGTTGCAATTGAAACCCCTTTCTTCATCTGTAATGCCAATTTGTAAAGGCTTTCATTATCATACTGACGGACTGGTTCATTTTGATTATCATCAGGCATAAGATTTTCAATACGCTGACGCAACGGCAATATATCCCCAGTCTCTTGATACAATTCTAACAAATCACCAATCTTCTTGCCCATCCCCGCACATGCCCAACCAAGATGCGTCTCAAGAATTTGTCCAACATTCATACGACTAGGCACACCAAGCGGATTCAAGACGATATCAGCATGGGTCCCATCTTCAAGAAATGGCATATCTTCTACGGGAAGAATACGTGAAACAACACCCTTATTCCCGTGACGTCCCGCCATCTTATCACCTGGTTGGATTTTGCGCTTCACAGCCACAAAAACCTTCACCATTTTCATGACACCAGGAGGCATTTCATCACCTCTTTGGACCTTTTCAACTTTATCCATAAAGCGACGTTGTAATGCTTCTTTTGATTCATCATATTGCTTGCGCAAAGCTTCAATTTCATTTTGAAGCTTTTCATCCTCAACAGCAAATTGCCACCACTGAGATCGTGGATAATGCCCCATTACTGTACTATCAAGCTTTTTGCTGCCTGAAAAACCTTTCGGACCTTCTACAGCAACTTTACCTGTCAACATATCGGTAAGGCGCGCATAAACATTGCGATCAAGAATAGACTGTTCATCATCACGGTCTTTTGCTAAACGCTCAATTTCTTCACGTTCAATTGCCATCGCACGTTCATCTTTTTCCACGCCATGGCGATTAAAAACGCGAACTTCAACAACAGTACCAAAAGTCCCAGGAGGCATACGCATAGAAGTATCACGAACATCGGATGCCTTTTCCCCAAAAATTGCACGCAGAAGCTTCTCTTCCGGCGTCATGGGACTTTCACCTTTTGGAGTAATCTTTCCAACTAAAATATCACCTGGTTGAACTTCAGCACCAATATAAATAATGCCAGCTTCATCAAGATTCCTTAACGCTTCTTCCGCAACATTAGGAATGTCGCGCGTAATTTCCTCAGGCCCAAGTTTTGTATCGCGTGCTGCAACTTCAAATTCCTCAATATGAATTGAAGTAAAAACATCATCAGCAACAATGCGCTCGGATAACAAAATAGAATCTTCATAATTGTATCCATTCCAAGGCATAAAGGCTACGAGAACATTCCGCCCAAGAGCTAAATCACCAAGATCCGTGGATGGACCATCTGCAATGATATCACCTTTCTCTACCCTATCACCGACATGTACAAGAGGACGCTGATTAATACAAGTGGACTGATTAGAACGCTGAAATTTCTGTAGGCGGTAAATATCAACGCCTGATTTCGAAGGATCTAAATCTTCTGTTGCACGGATAACAATACGGGTAGCATCGACTTGATCAACAACACCACTACGTTTTGCACTCACAGCAGCTCCTGAATCGCGCGCAACAATGGCTTCCATTCCCGTCCCAACAAATGGCGCTTCAGCACGTACAAGAGGAACTGCCTGACGTTGCATGTTCGATCCCATAAGCGCACGATTCGCATCATCATTTTCCAAAAAAGGAATAAGCGCTGCTGCAACTGAAACCAACTGTTTTGGTGAAACATCCATCAAATCAACATGATCACGAGGCGCCATTAAAACTTCACCAGCATGACGGCAAACAACAAACTCTTCTGTAAAACGACCTTCACTATCTAATGAAGAATTAGCTTGAGCAACATAATGCTTTGCTTCTTCCATCGCTGAAAGATAAATAACTTCTTTTGTGACTTTTCCATCAACAATTTTTCGATATGGGCTTTCAATAAAGCCATATTTGTTAACTCGCGCAAATGTTGCTAAGGAGTTAATGAGACCAATATTGGGGCCTTCTGGTGTTTCAATCGGACAAATACGACCATAATGCGTAGGATGTACGTCACGGACTTCAAAACCCGCACGTTCACGAGTCAAACCACCTGGACCAAGAGCAGAAAGACGGCGCTTATGGGTAATCTCCGACAATGGATTGGTTTGATCCATAAACTGCGACAATTGTGAAGACCCAAAAAACTCACGAACTGCTGCTGCTGCAGGCTTTGCATTGATCAAATCCTGTGGCATAACTGTATCAATTTCAACCGATGACATACGCTCTTTTATCGCACGCTCCATACGAAGAAGACCAATGCGATATTGATTTTCCATCAATTCCCCAACGGAACGAACGCGACGGTTGCCAAGATTATCAATATCATCAATTTCGCCACGACCATCACGCAATTCAACCAACATCTTAACAACAGCGAGAATATCCTCTTGGCGTAAAATGCGAACTGTGTCTGGACAATCAAGATCCATACGCAAATTCATCTTAACACGCCCAACGGCTGAAAGATCATAACGCTCTGAATCAAAAAACAATGAATGGAACATTGCTTCTGCTGTATCGATTGTTGGGGGCTCACCTGGACGCATCACTCGATAAATATCAAATAACGCATCCTGCCGACTTTCATTTTTGTCCACCTTTAAAGTATTGCGGATATAAGCGCCAATATTCATGTGATCAATATCAAGGATATTGATTTGATCAGCACTAACATCAAGCAAAATTTTTAATACTTTTTCGTCAATTTCATCACCAGCTTCAAGGTAAATTTCACCTGTTTCGTAATTGACGATATCTTCGGCTAGATAACAACCTAATAAATCATCTTCACTAACTTTAACTGCTTTAAGTCCTTTTTCTGCCAAAGACTTCGCAGTACGAACTGTTAATTTTTTACCAGCCTCCGCGACGACTTCACCACTATCTGCATCTATAAGGTCAGAGATGAGCTTCATTCCTTTAAAGCGATCAACAGAATAAGGAACTCGCCATCCTTCTCCATCACGCTCATAAGGCACTTTATCATAAAACGTCGATAAAATATCTGACGCATCCATACCCAGTGCCATCAAAAGACTAGTAACAGGAATCTTGCGCCGTCGATCAATACGTGCATAAATGATGTCCTTAGCATCAAACTCAATATCAAGCCAAGAACCACGATACGGAATAACACGAGCAGCAAAAAGAAGCTTTCCTGATGAATGGGACTTTCCTTTATCATGGTCAAAAAAGACACCAGGAGAACGATGCATCTGCGAAACAATAACACGTTCCGTACCATTAACAATAAAGGTACCATTCGTCGTCATTAAAGGCATATCGCCCATATAAACGCCTTGCTCTTTAATGTCTTTGATATCTTTGGAGCCAGTATCCTCATCAACATCAAAAACAATCAAACGTAATATGACCTTTAATGGGGCAGCATAAGTTAAATCACGTTGACGGCACTCCTCAACATCAAATTTCGGTAAATCAAATTCATAACCAACAAACTCAAGCATAGCTGTACCGGAAAAATCTGAAATAGGAAAAACCGATTTAAAAACAGCTTGCAAACCTTCATCTGGTCGTCCACCTTTCGGTTCCTCAACCATGAGAAACTGATCGTATGACGCTTTTTGAACCTCAATAAGATTCGGCATTTCTGCTACTTCAGGAATCTTACCAAAAAATTTGCGTACGCGCTTACGACCATTGAATTGAGACATCATTGCGTGAGTCTGAGCCATCGTCGCTCCTTGATCTTTACTCTTCAAGGTAGACCAACCTTGAAAGCCTTATATCATTAACCTGCATATGCAGACCAGTTTACTTGATACTCAATAATGAGCATCTTTAACTTTCCCCATCAACATAAGCCATTTATCTTTTTGACTCTATGATGAAGGGATGGATAGTGCAAACCTATCCCATTATTGTTACGAAACCGTTGGGAAAAGGTTTTTTTACTCATTATTTTTCCTCTTTGTATTAAGAGAAAGAAAATCGGCGAACATAAATGCCCGCCGATAAAATTAAATTTACTTAAGTTCTACTTTAGCACCAGCAGCTTCAAGTTGAGATTTAATTTTTTCTGCTTCTTCTTTAGAAGCACCCTCTTTAATAGGCTTAGGTGCCCCTTCAACCAGATCTTTAGCTTCTTTAAGACCAAGTCCAGTAAGAGCACGAACTTCCTTAATAACATTAATTTTTTGCGCGCCACCTTCAACAAGAATAACATCAAATTCTGTTTTTTCTTCAGCAGCTGGAGCAGCAGCACCAGCAACAGCAGCGACAGCTACAGGAGCAGCAGCCGAAACTCCCCACTTCTCTTCAAGTAACTTAGAAAGCTCAGCGGCTTCCAAAAGGGTTAGATTAGAAAGGTCTTCTACGATCTTCTCTAGATCAGCCATTTTTAAATTCCTTCAATTAAAAGATTTGAACCATTATTAAATCTTATCCAAAAAAACAGAAAAGCATTAAAGCCCTTCCATAAACGTGAATACAAACAGCCTTAAGCCGCCTTATCCTTCTGGGCATATGCTCCAATGACACGTGCAACCTGACCAGCAGGAGCATTAACAACCTGTGCAATACGGGTCGCAGGGGTAGAAATCATACCCACAAGTTTTGCACGCAACTCGTTTAATGAAGGCAATGAAGCCAATGACTTCACAGCATCTACAGTTAAACTTGTTGCACCCATTGAACCGCCAAGGATGACAAATTTGTCATTGCTTTTCGCAAAATCAACAGCAACTTTCGGTGCTGTGATTGGATCTTCTGAATAAGCAATAAGTGTTTGTCCAGTAAACAAACCCACTATCGATTCAGATTCCGTGCCCTGAAGAGCGATTTTAGCAAGACGGTTTTTGGCGACTTTAACGGCACCGCCAGCTTCACCCATTTTCGAACGTAGATCATTCATCTGTGAAACTGTCAGACCGGAATAATGTGCAACAACAACAGAACCAGACTTTCGAAAAGCCTCGTTAAGCCATGTAACAAATTCGCGTTTCTCCGCTCTATTCACTGTCTCTCTCCATTTAACAGATTTGCTTAAAACAAACCTGTTGGTTACCTTTGATAACATAAAATACTTCATGTCACCGATGAGGATCCTGTCCCCTTTTTCACGCATAACGATCAAAGGCAACCTTGGCTCAAACCCTTTAAGTCTTTTAACTCTCAGTTTTTACCCCAGTCTCATGCAGGTTTTTTTTGATTAAGATACTTAAAAGCATCACCTACAATCTCGGACAGGATATTCCGGAACTTCTTCCGGTATAACCTAAGCCCTATAAAGCTTAGATAGCTAAATGCTGATCAAAACCAGCATTTTAAATACAATTTTGATATTCACATACCCCAAAATAAAATTATAAATCAGCTTACACTAGCTCTGAACGAACCGTTGCTGGATCAACTTTAACACCAATTCCCATAGTCGAAGAAACAGCAACGCGCTTAATATACTCACCTTTTGCACCTTGCGGTTTGGCTTTAATAACTGCACTTGCAAAGGCCTTTATATTTTCTACGATTTTTTCAACACCAAAAGAAGCCTTACCAATACCAGCATGCACAATACCAGCTTTTTCCACACGAAACTCAACAGCACCACCTTTAGAAGCTTTGACAGCACCGGCAACATCAAGTGTTACAGTACCAACTTTCGGATTCGGCATCAAACTCCGCGGACCAAGAATCTTACCAAGACGACCAACAAGAGGCATCATGTCTGGTGTTGCAATACAACGATCGAAGTCTATAGTCCCTCCATTAATGCTTTCAAACAAATCTTCAGCCCCTACAATATCAGCTCCTGCCGCCTTAGCTTCCTCAGCCTTATCCCCACGAGCAAAAACGGCAACACGAATATTTCTTCCTGTTCCATTAGGCAAATGAGCAACTCCTCGAACCATTTGATCAGCATGACGAGGATCAACACCCAAGTTCATTGAAATTTCGATTGTTTCATCAAACTTAGCAACTGCACGCTCCTTAACCATTGAAACGGCATCTTTTAAAGCGTAAAGTTCATTAAAATCAATATCTTTTCGGATATTTTTTATTCTTTTTGCTACTTTTGCCATAATATTAGCCCACCACTTCCAAGCCCATCGAGCGAGCAGAACCTTCAACCATACGCATTGCTGCCTCAATGTCATTCGCATTAAGATCTTTCATTTTTGATTCCGCAATCGAACGAATTTTATCGCGAGAAATGCTTCCTACAGACACTTTACCAGGCTCTTTTGAACCAGATTTCAGGTTTGCTTCCTTCTTTAAAAAGAATGATACAGGAGGCGTCTTGAGAGAAAATGTGAAAGACTTATCTTGGTAATACGTAATAACAACTGGAATCGGTGCTCCCTTTTCCATTTCTTGTGTAGCTGCATTAAACGCCTTACAAAATTCCATGATATTAATACCACGTTGCCCAAGAGCTGGACCAATCGGTGGAGATGGAGTAGCAGCTCCTGCAGGAACCTGCAACTTAAGCTGACCTATACTTTTTTTTGCCATAACAATCTGCCTTTAATTTCACTGGTATACTGACAATTTATCTTGCCCATTACCCGCCGCAGTCACGTGGTTCGGATCATTAAGCCGACAAAAGCCATAAATCACCTCCCACTCCTTCCTTAAAGTAATTAAAACTACTCTAAGTTCAATCAGAGTTTTTCAACCTGACCAAATTCCAAATCAACAGGCGTAGGACGCCCAAAAATAAGCACTTCAACCTTAAGACGAGAGCGCTCTTCTTCAACCTCTTGAACAATTCCATTAAACGAAACAAAAGGACCATCAGCAACACGAACCTGCTCTCCAACCTCAAACAACACAGAAGACTTTGGAGACTCAACCCTTTCTTGAACTTGTTTGAGAATTTGCTCAACCTCTCGATCAGAAATGGGAACAGGACGCGAATCCGATCCTAAAAAACCTGTCACTTTAGGCGTATTCTTAATAAGATGATAAACTTCATCTGTTAACTCAGCACGAACAAGAACATAACCAGGAAAAAACTTCCGCTCAGCATCAACTTTACGTCCACGACGAACCTCTACAACACGCTCTGTTGGAACAAAAATCTTTTCAAAAAGATGATCAAGTCCTTTTTGCTTTGCTTCCTTATCAATAGCTTCCGCTACTTTCTTTTCAAAATTTGAATATGCCTGAACAATATACCAACGAGCTGCCACAGTCACACTTCCTTACATTCTCAACTAAAAAGATATTTCAGAAGATCAATAACCCGCCAAACACCAAAATTCATAACCTGATCCACAATAAAAAAGAAAGCTGAAGCCAACGCAGTTACCAACAAAACCATAACAGTAGAAATAACCGTCTCACGACGTGTAGGCCATTTCACTTTAATTGTTTCTGCATAAACCTGCTTCAAAAAGGTAATCGGATTGGTTTTAGATGCCATCGTCACACTATACTCTCTCTAGCCCTATTGTGTTTTATACAAAAAAAATAAACAGAAAGAAATGCAAAAGCCAACTTTCAGACTTATGCAATTTCCTCACTTCTTATTCAATACCGTTTCATACACAAAAAAACAAGCCCTATATCAAAAAAAGCGAAAAAGGCAGCAAAATCCACTCCCTTATATGTAAAATTCTATTCCCCTTTGGCAGGGGCAGCAGGACTTGAACCCGCGACCTGCGGTTTTGGAGACCGCCGCTCTACCAACTGAGCTATACCCCTAACTCTCAAAACTAAAACACTTTTAACATCCCTTCAACAAGCATTATTTATTCAATGATCTTAGAGACGATACCGGCACCAACAGTACGACCACCTTCACGAATAGCAAA
>NZ_JBHIMO010000080.1:0-1084 GCF_042194195.1 Bartonella sp. MR30HLJHH
TGGCTGATGGTTCTATAGCATCAGGCTCGGGTGATGCGGTTAATGGCGGACAGATTTATGATTTGAATCAGTCGCTAGCAAAGTATTTTGGTGGTGATGCTAAGTATGATGGTGATGGCTGGTTCCTCCCAGGTTTCAAGATAATGACTTTCCAAGAAGATGGAAGCTTTGAAGAGGAGGATTATGATAGCATTGCAGCTGCGTTTGCCGGTGTCAATAAGGTCTTCAAGAAACTTCATAATGAGATTTCAGAAAACATTGAGCAAAATGCGTTGTTGTGGAGTGATGATGCTGGTGCGTTTGTAGCACAGCATGAGAAGGAAGGTAAAAAGGACAACAGCAAGATCACGTTCCTTGCGGAAGGAAAGATATCAGAAGATTCGACGGATGCGATTAATGGAGGTCAGATTTATACTCTTCAACAGACCTTTGCCTCATATTTTGGTGGAGGAGCTGGTTATGATAAGGAAGGAAACTGGCAAGGACCCAAATTCTACGTTCAGGTTTTCAATGATGATGGCACGAAAGGTGATAAAGAGGAGCGTAATAATGTCTCTGAAGCATTTGATGTTGTTAATGACAGCATGAGCACTATCAACGATCGTATAAAAGAAGTTGAAAAGGATGTTGCGTCTAATGGTCTGAATTGGAATGAAGAAAAAGGAAGCTATGATGCTTCTCACGCTGATGATCAGGGCGTTAAGAGTCCTAGTAAGATTATCAATGTAGAGGACGGTAAGGTAGACAAAGATTCCAAAGAGGCCGTGAATGGAGGTCAGCTTTGGGAAACCCAGCAGATGATTACAGATCAGGTCAAGGATATTGAAACTAAAGTTACGGATGGATCTGTACAATATGATAAAGATGAAACAGGAAAAAAGACCAATAAAGTTACGTTAGTTGGTGGAGATGACAGTTCTCCGGTATTAATAGACAATGTAGCGGATGGAAAGATTGAAAAGGATTCGAAAGAAGCTGTTAATGGAGGTCAGTTACATGATTACACAGAACAGCAGATGAAGACGGTTCTTGAAGATGCGAAGAAATATACGGATGATCAAGTCAATAGTCTTGTCAATAATGG
>NZ_JBHIMO010000081.1:0-1051 GCF_042194195.1 Bartonella sp. MR30HLJHH
AATGATGTCATTAATTATGACTCAAAAGGAGCAATGATGAAAGCTGTCATCACTAAGCCAATGTGTGTTGTTGGAGACAATAAAAGCACTGTTCGCTTTGAACCATCAACACCCAATAATCCATTTGTTGAAGTTTCCAATCAAGTCTACGCACGTCTCAAACGCGCTAATGCTGTAAAACCTTTTATTGGAGTCAAGACAACAGCAAAAACAGACAAGGCAGTTGAACAAATTAAGCAGATAAAACAAGAAGCCGTACAAACATCGTCTGAACCAGTGACAAAGGAAATTCCACTCGAACAGCCAAAAGCATCTAAAGCTTCTAAGTCATCAACACCTACCCCCAAAAAGGCTTAGAAGTTGAAGTTAATCATCCACCAAAAATGGTATCTTCAACAGGTGAAGGATACCTTCACCAGTCTTCAAGCACCACGCCTTAATTGGGCTTTGCGTAATGCTGTAAACACCTCTGCAAAACAAGTCGAACGCTTTGCAGAAAAACAAATTGCCGATGTTACATCTGCCCAATCAAAGCGTGTCAAAAAAGGCGTTTATATTAAAGGAAAGGCTACAGCAAAGCTTCTCGAGACAGATATCATTGGTTCTGGAACACCGATACCTCTTAAATTTTTTCAAGCAAAAGAAACAAAACGCGGCGTAACTTACAAAATGTTTGGAAAAAAAGAAATCTTACCCCATGCTTTTATCAAAGGTGGGAGTTTTCCAAAGCGTGTTGAATTAAAAAAGCTGAATGGGAATGTGTTTCAAAGAGCGGATGGAGATCAATTCCCTATTGCAAAACAAGAGGGACCCTCAATTGCTGGGGTGATGTCCAAGCCAGAAATTGCAAGTGCTATCGCACAATATGCCAGTGAACGATTAACCAAAAATATACAGTACCAACTTGCTCGTCAAGAATATGCCGCCAATAAGAAAGCTAAATAATGTTCTTAAGCTATGTCACCACACTACTCACTTTAATTGTAATTTTTAAAGCAGATTATCACTTGCGCTTTGGTTTTCTCCAGAAAAAATACAATAAAATCAATGC
>NZ_JBHIMO010000082.1:0-1019 GCF_042194195.1 Bartonella sp. MR30HLJHH
AAACCTTAATCGAGAAGTCGATATCTTAGAAGAGCGTCTGGAAAAACTTAAAATTGAAGGCTCTTTAGAGCAGCCAACACCAAGACATGCCCCCTCTCCTGCTCCAAGAAGATCTCAGACAGCACAGCCTCAAAAGAAGCCATTCAGAACAATGATGAATCCTTATATGCGAGGGGATTGGAGGTAATTTGTGGATGAAACTTTAGAACCAATTAACAGCAAAATTGACAGACTTGAAAACTTAAAAAGGCGGCGTGAGCAAATTGAAGAAGCTCTTTATTCGGGAGCGCAATCGGTGCGCCATGGCGATAAGCAAGTAAGCAATCGTTCTGTTGAGGAACTTCGCAGAGCGCTTGAGATGATCAATACACAAATAGCCAACCTTGAAGGGCGCAAGCGTTCACGCGTTTTCTATTTTAATATATCACGAGGCTATTAATGGCTGGCTTTATCAATAAACTCACAGGCTTTTTTACAATTTCTCGTCAACACAATCCCCATTTTGAAGCGGCAAGCAAAAGCCGCCGTATGGGTGGTTTTGACCCCGCCAAAAAACATATCAATAAAGCCATTGAGGAATGCGGTGATACCATTGTTGCCCGTTCAAGATGGCTTTATGACAATGAAGCTCTTTATGGGTCTGCAACGGAGGAATGGGTCTCTGCGGCTGTCAGTGATGGGATTAAACCTTATCCTCGTATTGAAGGTTTTCAAGAAGAAAAGAAAAAGCTTTTAGACTTATGGTGGCAATGGGTTGATGAAGCGGATTATGATGAAGATGCCAATTTTTATGGACTTCAAGCAACCATTGCACGAGAGGTCTTTTTAACTGGTGAATGCTTTGTAAGATTGCATTATGTTGATCTCTACGGGCGCTCTGGTGTGCCTCTTCAGTTGCAAGTTTATCCCACTGAAATGTTGGATCTCACTTATAATGGACCTGCTGAGATTGAAGGCAATTACATTCGTATGGGGATTGAATTTAATGCCAGTGGTAAGCGCGTTGCTTATCATTTCTG
>NZ_JBHIMO010000083.1:0-1018 GCF_042194195.1 Bartonella sp. MR30HLJHH
ATTGCCAAATATGGTGTGCTTTTACCGCGGGGCTTAACGGTTATTCTACCTGAATTTGTGTTGTCTAATCCCCAAAGCATGGTGAAGCGGTTATGGGATTAATGCGCACACACCCTTTTATTGTGGTCAAGGTGGGAGACAAACCTGTTCATGAGGTTTTTTACCAGCGTCTTTTAACCGCAACCATTACGGACCATGCCGGTAATGAATCCGATACATTTGAAGCAGAGTTTGATGATAGTGGCAATGATTTAGAGGTTCCACAAACGGGCAACGCTCTGCAGGTGATCTTTGGCTATGAGAACAGCATCAGTGCATTTATGGGGTGTTTTGTTGTCGAGTCAGTGGTCAGTTGTGGTGGCAGTGATGGAGAGATTTTGCGCCTTTGTGGCAAAAGTGCCTCGATGCGTAAAGAGCTCAAAGAACAGGTGAGTGAGCATTTTGATCACAAAACTGTTGGGGAGATTGTTGAGACACTCGCCAAACGCCATGGCTATCAAGCAAAGGTCAGTCCTCAGTTCACCAAACAAACTTTGCCTTATGTGATTCGTACAGATCAATCGGCTGTTGATTTTCTAACCCGCCTTGCTGACCGTATGCAGGCACGCTTTTTAATCAAGGACAATAAGTTTTTATTTTTAAGCGGTGACAATTTACCAGCACTCGACATCCATAAGCATGACTGTTCAAGTTGGGAATTCACATTAGAGCCACGCACGCAATATGGCACCATTGAAGCTTCTTATTTTGATCGCTCAAAAGGGCAGCAATGCCAAGTCAAGTATCAGACAGGGGTTAGCGGTCCCGTGCGGCGTCTTCGCACTTGTTACACTTGTGAGGAGGAAGCACGAGCTGCTGCTGCTTCCGAGTCGGACAGGTTGTGTCGTGCTGTGGGCAGTGGTTCTTTGACCCTTGAGGGACGCCCTGAAATTATGGCGGATCAACCTCTAGTGTTGCAAGGGTTTCGTGGGCAAATCAATGGACCATGGAAAGCTTCCACTGTCACCCACTGCTATGA
>NZ_JBHIMO010000084.1:0-998 GCF_042194195.1 Bartonella sp. MR30HLJHH
CTTCATTCATTTCTGCATTCATTCTTTCACCTCTCTTAACTATGCATACCTCTGTGTAATGCTATTCGCTCTCGCATGATCTGATTGTGTGCCTGAGTATTGAGAAGCTTCTGCCGTTCAATGTCATGGCGCTGTTGCATCATTTCTGCTTCTAATTCCGCTTTCTTTTGACGCATAAACAGATCAATCTGCTTTTGTTGCAAATCCATCTGATGCATCTGTGCTTTCGTCTCTAAGTCTTGTTGCTTTTCCTGCAACTTCATTTCCTGCTCGGGGTCCATCTGCTGTTGTTGTGCCATTTGTTGCTGTTGGAACTTCTCACTGACACGATTAAGCAATGACGCCGGCAATGGAGAATAACGAAGTAGATCAAGCATAATATCCGGTGTAATGGCATTTTGGAGCAATGGAAGAAGCTGTGTGATGATACCGAAGGTGCGCTCTTTCTCATTCGGGCTGGTTGGCGCATCATCAACAACAATGTCATACTCAACACTCGTTACTTCTTCACGCGTCAATGGAATATATTGCGCATTCTCCTCACCAGATATCCGTACCAAACGACCATCAGACAAATAATTCTGTATAAGGTGTAAAATAATCTTACCTTGCCGCTTGCGATACAAACGTAAGCCATCAAACAGACAAGCAAGCAGATTTAAACTGGATTGGCGTCGTTGTGCCTCCAAAATACCCGCTTGTGTCACTTCTCTTGTGCCAATGAATTCGGGCGATAAACCCGTCACCTGATTAATTGCTTCCTTAGCTTCATTAAACAGTTGGAAAAACCCCGTTGGAAATTCTGCTACGGGTTTGGGTTGGATCTTTCCTTGTGCAAGGGCGCCATCTTCAGCAACTAGCAACGCATCAGCTCGCGCCCAATCTTGCATAGCCTGCCTGATGTCCTTAAACGCCCCTTCCTCGACAATAAGCCCCCCTTTGGATTGGCTATTAAGGATATACATCACTTGACTGAAATATTTATTCGCCCACCGTTG
>NZ_JBHIMO010000085.1:0-982 GCF_042194195.1 Bartonella sp. MR30HLJHH
GCTCTTCATTTTCGCACATCACTAAGAGAATTTCATCAGATTTTATAAACACTGGTTTTGTCACAAATGCCTCCATATCAAAATATTTAAATACATTTTGAAAAAAACGCCTTGACATAGGTTTTTTTTTTCGGGGTATGGTGCAGTGATAATTGTATTTTATGCACAAGTCAATTAAAATTTTGCATAAAACGCAAAAATAAATCTTAAAATATATAATTAAATTATGCACTATCCACAATTTGGGAGATGTTTATGAGCGATATAGATAAAAAAATAGAATCTGTTTTTTCATTATTCAATGAAAAAGAGCAGTTAATTATTACTTATTTTGTTTTTAATTTTTTTAATAATTCAAGAAAATCAAGCACCGCTTCTTTGTCAACTGGATCAAGTGATGCACATATTTTCATAAAATCTAAGTCTACTTCTTTGTAAAAACTGGGGGGAGGTTCGTTAAAAAATTCAGAAATCTTTACTAGTTCATCTATGGTTATATCTCGCGTTTTACCATTTTGATAGGTATTAAGCATGCGATTCACTGCTGATGGGTGCAGTTCTAAATGTGATGCTAATAATGTTTGTGCGCCGTGGCCTCGTTCGTTAAGACGCTCTTTAATCCATAGCTTAAGTTTGGACTGAATATCTTGTTCCATGGTTCGTATAATCCTTGAAAATATATTTTTATGCAAATGTGCAAAAATGATAAAAAAGCATAATTTCGTTGACTTGTGCATAAAACGCAATTATTTATTGCGCTGTTATGGAGATTACATATGCCTTCGAGATTAATTATAAAATATTTAGGTGGTTTCAAAACTGTAGCAACCATAGTGCAAAGAGATGTGTCATCTGTTTATAGATGGCGTGACATGCCAGCAAAACACCAGCAAAAAATTTTAGATTACGCACGTGATCATGGGATAGATTTGCGTCCAGAAGATTTTTTTTATCCCGAGCGCTTGCAGAGATTAATGCAAGA
>NZ_JBHIMO010000086.1:0-968 GCF_042194195.1 Bartonella sp. MR30HLJHH
TTATAACAAAACGGTTTTTTACATTTACGAGCATTGGTTTTTAAAAGCAGCTTTTCATAAGATAAATAAACAATTATGGTTTTTTGTTACCATTTTTATCAAGTCAATTTTATTAATAATAGTTATTAAAAAATCACAAAATTAAAATAAATATTTGAAAATATATCCATATGGGTATATTAGTAATCATGAGTAAAATAAAACGTATCATATGGCTTGGTTCTTCACTCAAAGATATAAAAAGTCTTCCTGATCTTATTCAACAAAGGATTGGTTATGCTCTTTATCTTGCTCAGATAGGAGATAGAGGAGAAAATGTTAAGGTTCTCAAGGGGTTTGGATCTGCCAATGTTCTAGAAATTATTGAACGCGATATTCAAGGAACTTATCGCGCTGTTTATACGATACAATATAAAAAATCTCTTTATGTGTTGCATTGTTTTCAGAAAAAATCGACCCGTGGCATTGCAACACCAAAACCAGACATTAATCTGATTAAAGAACGTCTCAAGTTAGCAGAACAATTAGAAGGGAATTAAAATGATCAATGTTTTTCACGGTAGTTCCAATGTTTATGCGGATCTTGGCTTTTCAGATTCCAGAGAGATGCTTATCAAAGCGCAACTTGCTCATAAGATTAGTCAAATTCTGAAAGAAAAGAACTTAACACAAAAACAGGCTAGTCAACTTTTGAAAATGACTCAACCAAAACTGTCTAAACTCTTAAGTGGAGAGTTTCGAGGAATTAGTGAAATGAAAATGCTTGAGTGTTTGGCAAAATTGGGAAACGATATCAAGATTATTGTTAATCCAAAAGAAGTTAAAACGCTTGAAGGACATTTTGAAGTTGTTTTTTCTTCTTAAACTTCTTTATGATTTGCTTTTTGGGGTCTATTCATACATGGCAATCTTATATAAAAAATGGTCAAATGAATCATGCATAAAAGTGTGGATTCTTAAGTGGATTC
>NZ_JBHIMO010000087.1:0-947 GCF_042194195.1 Bartonella sp. MR30HLJHH
AGAGAGTTTTTGCCAAGTTTTTTGGGAGGCACAACAGCCATTCAACCGATTGCACAATTTGCGGGGGCGGGGCATGCCAATCCATCGGGTAGAGAACAAAGAGGCAAAGAACGCTCCCCCATCACCCACAATCAAAATGTCACGGTGCATGTCAATGGCGCGCGTGATCCTGTTGCCACTGGTCGTGCGGTTGCCCACGCCATTCAACGGGCACGCGCTAATGCGCTGCATGGCGGGACAGAATGAGGGGAGGGAGCCTATGAGAGATCCTTTGATGATGTTAGGTCCGCATCAATTTTATGTGGACTGGCTGAATTTCCAATCCTTTGAAGAAGAGTTTTCTGCCTCATGGGTTTGTATGGAGCGTTTTGGCAGGTCCCCCAGTTTGCAATTTACCGGCTATGGCAATGATGCAAAAACCATTCATGGCGTTTGGTTTCCAGAAGAGTTTGGTGATCGTGTAGCCATTGATGCCATCGCCCAAACCATTCGAAGAGCAAAGCCTGTCCAGATGCTTCGTTGGATCAATGATACGACCTATAGTGTCCTTCTCCATGGTCCCGTGGTGATCACCACGATCAATAAAGACCACGACTATATTAGTCGCTCTGGTCAATCCCAGCGCATCCGCTATTCCATTACGCTCTTGCCCTTTTTTAATGGCGGAAAACCACAAGGACAATACCAGGTGGGACAAACCCAAGTGGGACAAACTCTATGAAGATACCAGAAAAGCATGTTGTTGTAGAGCTAGAGGATATGAGTCTTGATCTTATCTGCTTTCACCATGCCATGGCAGTGTTCAGAGACCGCATCCAAGTTGGGGCACTAAACGGCTATTTAGAAGCCACACTGGAAGCCAATCCAGAGATTGCCAAATATGGTGTGCTTTTACCGCGGGGCTTAACGGTTATTCTACCTGAATTTGTGTTGTCTAATCCCCAAAG
>NZ_JBHIMO010000088.1:0-930 GCF_042194195.1 Bartonella sp. MR30HLJHH
GTCATGCCAAATGCTCTCTTCTACAGTGGATTAACCGATATGGCTAAACAAAACGCGCTTTTAGCCAATATCAGAACATCTGTCTTAGGAAAAGAAGAAGAGAAACAAACAGGTTTCTTCTTATACACCTATGGAAGCACAGGAACTTTATCTTCTGAACGTGGTCCTCTCAAATATGGTTATGGTGCTGATATTCGCTACGCTGCTCTCCAAGCCGGTGTTACATTGGCAGCAATTGAAGGGCAAAATACCACAACACATCTCGGTCTTGTAGGCACCTATGGACAACTATCGTTTACACCAAAGGACATGTCAGATGCAGGAAAGAGCACGCTGGATAAATGGTCCATTACAGCCTATGGCAGTATACAGCACAACAATGGTTTCTACATTGATGCACTCTTGTCCTACGGTATCCTAAAAGGGCATATCGCCAATGCTCTCAGAGGAAATACCGCAAAGTTGAACGATGCCAAAATGTTGAGTGTTTCCACCACTATTGGCAAAGAATTTGCAACCGGAATGGAAGGTTTAACATTTGAGCCACAAGCACAAGTTGCCTATCAACATTTGATGTTTAACACCATTGAAGATGCTGATAATTTCACTGTTGATATGAACAATCCTTCTCAATGGTTAATCCGTGTTGGTGGACGTTTGACCAAAACCATTTTCACTGGAAATAGCCGTCCTATATCTTTCTATGGAAAAGTAAACTTGATCAAAACTTTTGGTGATGATGGCACCATTCATATTGGTAGAAACTTTGACCTTGATCCTATGGGACCTGCAATTGAAGGCGGCGTTGGCATCAATGCACAACTGTCTCACAATTTCTCCCTTCATGGTGATGTAAGCTATCAACAAAGGCTTCAGAAAACTGGTATAAGTGGTGCAAACTTTTCAGGTGGAATACGCTATCAGTTTTAA
>NZ_JBHIMO010000089.1:0-904 GCF_042194195.1 Bartonella sp. MR30HLJHH
GCTCTTCATTTTCGCACATCACTAAGAGAATTTCATCAGATTTTATAAACACTGGTTTTGTCACAAATGCCTCCATAGAGCCTATTGGCAAAAGTTATTTTCTAAGATATGGAACTTATATTTCATTATTTATGAAAATTGTCAATATAAAAATTCAGAAAATATGAAATTTTAATAAAGTGTAGGTTAATTATGGATAAACTAATGTTAGAAAAACTTTGGAATTGTGGAGATAAAAAAGTGATGGCTGCTATTATTTTTTGTCTGAAGAACAAGAATTCTGAAGAATCGTTAAAACAGCTTTCTGAACTTCGGGATTTGCTTGATAATACAGTTGAATAAACTGTTCAGATTCTTTGATTAGAAAAGGGGGGATTTCGCCAAAAAAATCAATAATTTCTATTAATTCACTTGCTTTTATTGATCTTTTTGTACCTGAATCATGCAACATACTAGTTAAGGTAGATGGTAACACTCCTAAATGCTTGGCTAGCATTTTCTTACTACCATGACCATTTTTAGCTAATTGCGCATTAAGCCATACCTTTAACTGATCTGATTCCATAAAATACAAAGTCTTTCATATGAAATGAAAAATCAATAAAAAAAATATGAAATTTTATCTTGATAAAATTCATAAAATATGAAATTTTATCTTTATGAAAAAAGAACCTGCGTATACTATAATAAAATATCTAGGGGGGGCTGTTAACGTTTCGCGTATTTTGAAGAAATGTAAAGGTGCTGTTTATCGTATCACTTATTCTAAAGAGAAGGGTGGTTCTAATGGATTGTTTCCTTCAATTTATCAAGCGCAGTTATTAACCTACGCACGTGATCATGGGATAGATTTGCGTCCAGAAGATTTTTTTTATCCCGAGCGCTTGCAGAGATTAATGCAAGA
>NZ_JBHIMO010000009.1:0-70961 GCF_042194195.1 Bartonella sp. MR30HLJHH
GGACTTGGTTTTTCTTGTTTGTTAGCACCTTCAGCGTTACAGGCACAAATTACTGTGGATCCTAACGCTAATGCCGCCCATCGCCTAGATATAGTAGCAGCGCCCAATGGGGGGGCCCCTCGCTTGATATTATTACACCCAATGGCAAGGGCTTATCACACAATAAATATTACGATTTTAATATTGGCAATCCAGGTGTCATTCTCAACAATCCTGTCGCATCAAAATATCGCCATTCAAGCACAACCAGAAACAAATGCTCCGGTTCATTTTGGGCAACTTTTAGCTCATGGCAAGGAAAATATTGAGGGTGGGGCGGTTGACTTTTCTTCGCTGATGACAGGTGGCGGTTCAGGGGATCTTGTTTTAGATGAAAAGGGCTTTCTTTTTATTATAGCAAAAGAAGGGGTGAAGGTTGGGCAGATTGCCAGTGGTGGCAATATTGAAATTTTTGCTGGCAACGACATTTATTATGATCAGGTCATTGGCTATGGCAAAGCAACATTGACATCGGTATCTGGAGAGATCAGTGTTGAGAATATGCTGTCTGCTAAGGGGGATGTGAGATTGACAGCAAACACTCTCGATTTAAGCAATAATCGTTTTCATATTTACACGTCGCAAATGCTGTATTTAATTGCAGATCATATTGATGTCTCAGGCAGCGAATTGACTTATGGCGGTTTAGATTTTAACAGCACCAATGCTCTTGAGATTCACAATGCGTGGCTACAAGCCGTGACAGATGAGGGGGACTAAAGATGTTCTCACTATTGCTCCAAGCGTTATGATGGCTGGTAAGCTTTGTTTTTTATGACGTTGTTTGCCTAAGAGCGCGCGTGCTTTTTCTACTGCTTGTAAATCAACATCTAACCCTAATGCAGCCGCATGTTTGAGACAAAGATTAAGACGCATTAGTGCTGTTCGAGCAGTTCCAGCTTTTGTATGCCAAATAGGGGCAAGGGTATCGCGTATCTCTGTTTGCGTAATCTCTGAAACGGGCAGACAGCCTAATTTAGGGAGAATATGGAGGCGTAAATGTAAAAACCAATTACAAGCCTCACCATCATTTTTTAATTCAGCTTTACGGCTTTCAAAAGCATCTAGAGCAATATCTTTTAAATAATGAAGTTTGCGCATTGCCTCACGCTTTTGTTTGTTGCGTTCTTTAATGGGGTCTCGCCCCTCACGTAAAATAATCCGCCACCCAGTTGCCAATTCACGGGCTTGTTTTAAAGAAACATCTCGCAAGGCACCCAAGCCCATTTCGCGGCGCCGACCATGAATGGTATAACGATAAAGCCATTGAGCACCTCCATCTTTACGCTTATGAAGTAATAAGCCGGGCACCATCACACTATTTTCCAGCCCCCAATGTTGCGACAGCCCTTGCATTAAGACGATTCATAAGAACCATTTTTACTCCTTTCTTGTACAATTTTTACCCACACATCAACCCCGCTTGTGACGTGCAAGCAAGTGGTTTTGATTGATTTGAGAGAAGCTTACAGTATTTGAGATCTTTTACTCAAGTGATAAAATGATAAATTATTATAAATCAATATATTATCTTATAAAGCTGTATTTATACTTGAAAATTTAAAACTAACATATAAAGATATAAAAATAATATTATAGTAAAAGGTATTTTTTCTTCCCTATCCATTATGCTCAACAACCCATGTAAGGGAAGATGGGTAACTTCTTATAATTTTAGCGCTTCGAATCTATGCAATATTTTGCAGTGAAATTGTTCCTTTATTGAAACTTCAAAAAGAAGATTAAAGAGTACCTATACAATGATGAAGAAAGGGGGGGAAACGGAAAATTATTGATAAGTGAAGAAAATAATAATATTTTTCTTCAAAAGGTGTTGACCAAATGAAAAGTCGACCGTATGTTCCCTTCACTTTCTGCAAATTAGATAGTCTACAAACTAGATAGCTTGTGTGAGAGCGCGTAGCTCAGCTGGTAGAGCAACTGACTTTTAATCAGTAGGTCCAGGGTTCGAATCCCTGCGCGCTCACCAACTTCAGATAATATCAATAGACTATATAAAAATTTAAGAATCTTTCTTGTTTTGATTCTTTTTGAAGTTTTTTATTGATTCTATAATCACTCATTTTTTATCAGATATTTTGGAATAGAGCGGTGCTATACTGTCTCCTGTCCAGCAAAAAAGAGCTTTAAGCTTACGATACGGGTTGTACCTGCGTTGGCAGCACATGTAGTTGCTATTTTTCTCAATCCATAGGCTGATTTTTTTATACCCACTGCTTTACATGATTCGCAAAACAAGTTGCTAAAATCACCACTTATTCACAGTTTATATTATGAAATAACTTTTCTATAAGATGTTGATTTGTTTAATTTTTATTCTTTTAAACATTTACTATAGTACATTTATTTCTTGCGAAAATCATAAAAAAGTTAACAATGTGTTAATTTCTTGATAAAAGGAGCCAATTCAAGGGTGGTATATGCGCGAGGGAAATCATTTAAAAACGTAAATTCTTCCGTCGCATATAAAAAGCGTGACAGCGTGACGTGGTTTTTACAGTAGTACTTAACAGAAATAAGTGGACTGAATAGATGCCTTCAAATAGAAAAAAGAAATTTACTTTTATTATTAAACCATCACTTCAATTATTTTCTATGATCGTCATTTCTCAGTCACTGGTATCTTGTTGCGCAAGCCAAACTATGAATTTTTCAATAAAAGATTCCTATCATAATAAACCAATTGACGTAAACACTTCTGTACTACCTCAACAAGTATCCAATAAGAAGAATCAATCGGAAGAAAAAAAGCGTGGACGAGCTGTTGTTGGTAAACCTTATCAAATAAAAGGAAAGTGGTATTATCCTCAAAATGATCCAACTTATAAACGTGTTGGCGAAGCATCATGGTATGGTTCAGATTTTCATGGACGTTTAACTGCCAACGGTGAAATTTATGACATGAATCTTTTGACTGCTGCTCATCCTACAATGCCTTTACCGAGCTATGCTCGTGTTACTAATTTGAAAAATGGATCTTCAATCATTGTTAGAGTGAATGATCGCGGACCTTTTATGAAAGACAGAATCATTGATTTATCAAGGCAAGCTGCCGCAATACTGGGGTATGTAGATAGGGGGGTTGCAGATGTTAAGGTAGAATATATTGCTGAAGCACCCGTTGGCTATTATGATGGTGCATATTTAATGGCCTCTTATACTCCTGGAAATGCTGCCTCGTATTCATTAGCGTCAGAAAATGTTTCGAAAAAAAGAGGGACTGTTTTGTTAAAAGACAAGCGCAATACAGGAAACAAAGAAGGATTAGCTAAAGCAGCTGCTGTTGAACAGGAACAACGTAATAAAACTGTTGCAGTTAAATTGCCAGAAATTGGTCCTATCATGGTTGATAAGCCGATGCCATTCGATCAAGTTGCTTCTATAAATAAGCTAAACAAAAAAACAAAAGTCAATTGGCTACAACTGTTTTAAGAGAAAATGCGTTGATTTTTTATCTATATAATTCTCTAGTAAAAAAGATAAGAACTTACGGATTTAGTGGAAGGTTTTCATCTTAAAGCGCGTTGTCCTTTTAAAAAAGCGTGGTTGGGTGCTATTATAAATTCAGTACGTCCTTTCCACTCCATTACTGGTCTATTCGTCGTTTTATGATATTGCTTACTTAATAAAGCGCGTACTTTTCTTGTTGTAATAACTTTTTCTAGACGAGGGTAGATTATTGTATCGGTCTGTTTGTGTAATCTCCAAAGCAACTATACAATCAATTTGATAGGAATAAAAAGCTTAAAAAGTAAAAAAATATTTTCTTTTAATTCGGTTTTGCAGCTTTCCAAAAAACATCCACGGTAATATCTTATGAAGAAATTATGCATTACTTCATGCTTTTGTTTATCATGTTCTTTAATGGAGTAAGTCCCCTCACGAGAAACAGAGCGTCTCAAACAAAATACACTTACATTGCCAATTCACGTATTTATTTAAAAGGGAAATATTTCAACACGTTACAAGCCTATTTTACGATAGTGCCCATGAATGATATGATTGTAACGCCTTTAGACATCACTATCTTAACACTTGAGAGGTTGATAAGAAGTATTTTTACTCTTTTTTTAATAATTTTTATCCATATACGAACCTTACTTATGACGCGTAAGCAAACGATTTTATTAAATTCAATAGAGAGGAAATATAACAAAGAAAACTTACAGTATTTTGAATCATATACAATTAAAATATTATAACTTATCATAATAAGTTACTGTAATGTCAATATAAAATAACAAATAAAAAATCTTTTCTTGAGTTGTTAATAATTCCTCAATTTGCGGAAATAAAAAAGTTTTTTCCTATATAAGGTTCTTTATGTTGATCTTTGGGATGGGAGGAGAGCTATGTATACAACATTAAGGATCTTATTGACTTTATGGGGGATATTGGCATTTGACACGTGGGGGAGAGCAGAAGATTTTCAAATTTCTGCATCACAATTGTTGTTACTCGATGATGATACAGGAACAATACTTTATGAAAAACAAAGTGATATTCCTTTTTTCCCTGCTTCATTAGCAAAATTGATGACAGTAGAAGTCGTATTTCATCACTTAAAGGAGGGACTGTTAAAGAGTACTCAGAAATTCAAGGTCAGTGAAAATGCTTGGCGTAAAGGTGGAGCACCTTCCGGTACAACCACTATGTTTGCAAAAATAAAGACAGAAATCAGTGTTTCTGATCTTTTACGTGGTTTAATTATTATGAATGGAAATGATGCTGCTATTATTCTTGCTGAAGGAATATCTGGACATGAGTCCCATTTTGCAAAACTGATGAATCAGCGCGCGAAAATAGTCGGATTATCTCAGAGTCATTTTGTTAACGCAACAGGGCTACCTGAAGAGGGACAATTTGTAACCGTGCGTGATATGATTATATTAGCACGTCATATTGTTCAGAAATATCCGGATTATTATGCACTTTATCGTGAGCCTCATTTTACGTGGAATAATATTTTTCAACGTAATAAAAACCCTCTTATTTCTAAGGAAATTGGTGTAGAAGGATTTGGTTTTGGTTACAGTGAAAAAGAAGGGTTTTCAATGGTTGCCACCATTTCTAAAAATCATCGACGTCTTTTTTTAGCAATCAATGGTTTGCAAGATGGTAAAAAATATACAAAAGAAATAGAACGCATTCTTCAATGGGGAATGACAGCATTTGATCTCAAAACGATTTTCACAAAAGAAGAAATGGTTGGTCGTGCTTCTGTTTATGGTGGTAAGCAAAATTTTGTTCCACTCATTGTTAAAAAACCAATAAGTCTTATGCTTTCGAATGAAAAAAAAGTAAATGTTAAAGCAAAAATTAAATATCATGGTCCATTGAAAGCTCCCATCGTTTCTGGGCAATCAGTTGGCGTTATTCAAATTTTAGAAGATAAAAAGCTTCTTCTGGAAAAACCGGTTTTTGCCGGAATGAATGTTCAGGAAGGAAGTTTCTTTGCAAAAGTAAAAAATGCATTCTATGAAATAACAATTGGATGGTTACGGAAATATTTGTAGTTACGTGCTAATAAGGTTAAGGTCATACGTGTCAGGTTATTTTATTACATTCGAAGGAGGGGACGGGGTAGGAAAAACGCTGCAGATTTCTTTACTTGCTGAGTCTCTCTCTCACCAAGGTTATGGTGTTGTCACAACACGAGAACCAGGAGGAACGCTAGGAGCAGAAGCAATCCGGCATATTTTGTTGTCGGGGCAGGCGCAACAGTATGGACCGTTGATTGAAGCTGTTTTGTTTACAGCTGCACGTGTCGACCATGTTACCGAGGTTATCGCGCCTTCTTTGCAAAAAGGTAAAATCGTTTTATGTGACCGCTTTATTGATTCTACACGCGTTTATCAAGGACTCAATGATACAGTCAGTTCTTCTCTTCTTGCTGTTTTAGAGTGTATTGCACTCAATGGTATCTTGCCTAATTTAACATTTTTATTAGATATGCCAGCTATGTGTGGTATGAAACGTGCAAATTTACGAAGAAAAAAAACAGAAGAAATTGATTATTTTGAAAAAGATCAGTTGGAAATTCAAGAACAAAGGCGTCAAGCTTTTCTTCAATTAGCTAAACAGGAACCCCATAGATTTCGAGTCATTGATGCCACTGGCTCAGTGGAAGCAATTGCACATCAAATAAAAAATATTTGTCATCAGGTATTGTTGGATCAGCTTTCATGAGTAATGTAAATATCTTACGCCAATATGACGATATTGATACAATTTTGTCACCATCCCAGAATGATGTTGTCTTTGGTCATGAGGGTGTTCGTCATTTTTTGACACAAATGCTTAAGGAAGAGCGTTTGCATCATGCATTATTATTTGAAGGAGAATATGGAATTGGAAAGGCTACATTAGCCTTTCATCTTGCTTGGAACATTTTAAGTTCTCAACAGGGTGCTTTCTTGAAACCCGATCCTTATTCTACTCCATGGCGCCAAATTACACAAGGAAGTCATCCTGGTCTTTTGTATATTTCACGTCGATTTGATGTAAAAACGCAAAAGTTTAAAACAGGAATACTCGTTGATGATATCCGTGATATTATGCATTTTTTAAGCCGAACCTCGCAAGATAATGGATGGCGTATTGTTATTATTGATTCTGCAGATGATATGAATAGAAATGCAGCAAATGCAATTCTCAAAATACTTGAAGAACCACCTATAAAAACGTTATTTGTTATTATCGCGCATTCTTCAGGAAAATTGCTTCCAACAATCCATTCACGGTGTCAAAAAATTTCTTTTCGTCCGTTGAATAACGATGAAATGAAAAAAGTTATTACACATATTTTGGCCAATCAGAACTTACCTGATGAGAAAACAATTGAAATAATTATTAAAAAATCTAAAGGAAGTCCTCGAAAAGCTGCTTTACTTATCTGCCATGGCGGTCTTGAAATTATTAAAACAATTGATGCTCTCTTAGAGAAACCTGTTTGTAATGCAACGATTGTACATACTCTTGCACAAACATTTTCATCTGTCTCTTCTACATTCCAATTTCAACAATTTTGTGACGAAATTCTTAATAAAATTCAAAAAAAAGCAATCATGCTCGTTGAAAAGGGAGACTTATTTCTCTCAAAAAAATATGCGGAAAAATGGCAAGAGATTCATCAAGAAATAGAGGAAATACAACTGTTTAATCTCGATAAAAAGCAGTTTGTTATTAACTTACTTTTCAAAGTTCATAAGATCATTCATGAGGATTAGTTTTTCCGTGACAATATGATGAACAGACGTTATGTCATTATATCTTTTATTTATAGCGTTTTACAACGAGTATGACATGCGTGACACATATTACATAACAACTCCCATTTTTTATCCTAATGGTGCTCCACATATTGGACATGCCTATAGTGCAATTGCAAGCGATGTCTTAGCCCGCTTTCAACGATTAAACGGAAAAAATGTATTTTTTCTTTCTGGTACAGATGAGCATGGTCTAAAGATGCAACAAACCGCAGCAGCATTAGGCATGACACCTCAGCAACTTGCAGATCGTAATAGTGCTGTATTTCAAAAAATGCTTGCAGTATTAAATTGTTCTAACGATGATTTTATCCGTACGACAGAAGAACGCCATTATCAAGCTTGTCAAGAAATTTGGAAAAAGATGGAAACAAATGGCGATATTTATCTCGGTCGTTATACGGGGTGGTATTCGGTTCGCCAAGAAGCCTATTATGAAGAAAAAGATACGGAAATTGGACCAGACAACATCCGTCGTGAGAAGGAGTTAGGCTCTCCAGTTGAATGGAATGAAGAAGAAAGTTATTTTTTTAGACTTTCTCATTATGAAAAGGCTCTTCTTGAATATTATGAAAAACATCCTGATTTTATTGCTCCATTTGAGCGGCGTAATGAAATTATAAGTTTTATCAAATCAGGTTTAAAAGATATCTCTATTTCACGCGCAAGTTTTAATTGGGGCATTGCTGTTCCTGAGAATCCAAAGCACGTGATGTATGTCTGGGTTGATGCGCTTACAAATTATCTATCAGCAATTGGTTTTTTCAATGAAAATTCAAAAAAACGTGATTTTTGGCCTGCAAATACGCATATTATTGGTAAGGATATTATTCGTTTTCATGCAGTCTATTGGCCGGCATTTTTAATGTCTGCTGGAATTGAATTGCCTAAAAATATTTTTGCACATGGTTTTTTACTTAATCGTGGTGCAAAAATGTCAAAATCTATTGGAAATGTCGTTGATCCTTTTGAAATGGTTGATCATTATGGTCTTGATCAGGTCCGTTATTTCCTTCTCCGTGAAGTACCATTCGGACAAGATGGTAGTTATAGCCATGAAAGCCTTGTGAACCGTATTAATGCTGATCTTGCTAATGATCTTGGTAATTTAGCACAGCGCTGTTTGTCTATGGTTGCCAAAAATTGTAATGCACAAGTCCCGAGACCAACTTCATTTTTAGCTCAAGATAAACAGCTTTTAGAACAATCTCTTCAAGTACTTGAAACTGTACATCAAGCTATGTCTTCTTATAGTATGCATTTAGCACTTTCAGCTATTTTTTCAATTGTAGCAGATGCCAATCGCTATTTTGCCAACGAACAACCTTGGAGTTTACGTAAAAATGACCAAGAGCGATTTTCTACAGTTCTTTATATCACTGTAGAAATATTGCGGAGAATAGGAATTATGCTTTTACCTTTCATACCCCAATCAGCAGCGAAACTTCTTGATAGCCTTGCGGTTGCTGAAGATGATCGGTTATTGTATCATATAAGTCATTCAAAAATTCAAGAAGGGCTTGATCTTCCGCCACCAGAACCGATTTTTCCTCGTTATATCTTGAAGAAAGAAGATACTTATCATGTTGATTGATACACATTGTCATCTTGATTTTGAAGATTTTTCACAAGATTTGGATAATGTCATCCAACGGGCTTTAGATGCTGACGTTAAACGTATGATAACAATTTCAACCCATGTTCATAAGTTAGATAAGCTGTTAGCTATTGCGCAAAGCTATGATCAAGTCTTTTGTTCCGTTGGAACACACCCCAATCATGCACATGAAGAACAAAATATTACAGCGGAAAAGCTTATACAGCTCTCAAATCACCCTAAAATTGTTGCGTTTGGGGAAGGGGGGCTTGATTATCATTATGATTATTCTACACCAGAAGAGCAAAAGAAAGTTTTTCAAGAACATATCATTGCTTCTCGAGAAACACAGATTCCTCTTGTTATACATTCACGCAATGCCGATATCGATATGGAGAAAATATTACGTGAACAGATAAAAGAAGGAGATTTTCCCTTTGTCCTTCATTGTTATTCGTCTGGAATGCAACTTGCTCGTGCTGGAATCGAACTTGGTGGTTATATTTCTTTTTCAGGTATTCTTACTTTTAAAAACGCACTTGAAATCCGTGAAATAGCAAAAATTGTGCCCCATGAGCATCTGTTAGTGGAAACAGATGCTCCATTCTTAGCACCTAGTCCCCATCGGGGGAAAACAAATGAACCATCTTTTGTATGCTATACAGCAGCTGTTTTAGCTGAAACAATTGGCTTATGCATTGAAGAAACAGTTCAAATAACAACGCGTAATGCTTTTCGTTTATTTAGCAAAATGGAATAAGGCAAAAGATATGTGTGATCAATACCGATTTACAATATTAGGTTGTGGTCCTTCTCCAGGAGTGCCACGACCCAATGGTGATTGGGGAACATGTGATCCGAATAACCCTAAAAATAAACGCTACAGAAGTTCTTTATTAGTTGAACGTATTAAACCTTCAGGAGACAAAACAACGATCGTTATTGATACAGGTCCAGATTTTCGCTCACAAATGATTGATGCGCGTGTAAGCCATCTTGATGCTGCTCTTTACACACATTCTCATGCAGACCATATCCACGGTATTGATGATTTACGCAGTTATGCACTTGCACAAAAATGTTTAATAGATATCTATGCCGACAGATTTACACTAGAGCATCTCAAAAGTGCTTTCGGATATTGTTTTCAAACACCAAAAGATTCATCTTATTTTCCCATTTTAAAAGAGCATCTTATCAATGAAGATAGCCAATTTATTATTCAGGGGCAGGGCGGAGCAATAAACGTCAATACACATTTACAACACCATGGAAACATTCATTCCTTAGGTTTTCGGATTGGGAATGTTGCCTATTGTACGGATGTTAGTGAATTTCCTGAAAAAACTTTATCCAAATTAAGGGATTTGGATGTTCTCATCATTGAAGCTCTTCAATTTAAATCCCATCCGAGTCATTTTTCTGTTGATCAAGCATTACAATGGATAGAATATTTAAAGCCAAAACAAGCAATACTTACACATATGGATAGATCGCTGGATTACAACAAGGTTATAAATTACGTTCCCTCCTCTGTAAAACCTGCATATCAAGGACTTACTTTTGAAACAGATACGTAAACTTATTATGCGCAATATTTTAAGTTAAATAAAATACTTTTAAATTTATCCTTTATTTTATTTCAATTTTGACATATTTAGTGCTTTTTTATGTCGAAAATGAGGCTTTTATGTATAAGAATTTTAAGCGGGGTGTATGTATTGTGGTTTTAGCGGTTTCCTTGACAGCATGTGGAGGGCGTTTAGAAAAAAACATTTCAACGACAACAATACATGACGGATCAATGAGTTGTGCCGATATTCAACGGGAGTTTTTCGCTAATAAACGTCAGATTAATGATACAATTGTAGAGCGTTCTAAAGCAAGAAATAAAAACGTGGCTTTAGCAGCAGCAAGTGTTGTATTTGTACCTGCTTTGTTTTTTATGGATGTGAAATCAAACGAAAGTAATGAAATTTCAGCTTTAAATAATCGTAATGCTGTTTTGAGTGATCTTGCACGTATGAAACGTTGTAAAATAGTACAGTAACTTTTATTGTTTATACGACGTAATTTCATTACAACTATTTTGGTCTTTGAGGAATATTCTTAAAGACCAAATATTTTAATGTGCTGTTCAATTATTATCGCTGTTACCATATTATTTACCCAATGATACAGCCTGTTGAAAACGTATTAATTCACTATCAGAATAAGCTTACTAGTTTTATTGTTGCGCAATTAAGAGAACATCAATGGGAAACGCAAAAAGATTATGTGGTTAAAGTTATACGAGGTTTTACAACTTTAACACCTATCCATTACGTGTTGCAGCAAGGGACGTCTCCTCTTGATTTTCGTAATATTCCTGCCATTAAAAGCAATATTAAAAAGCTTGTATTCAGCAGCTTTAGAAAATGCTGTTATCCTTTACAAAAGTTTGATTCAGTAGAAGGGGAATTACGATTTGCTCAAATATTAGAGGATGATGTACAAGTATTGAAATGGATGAAACCCGCTCGAGTTTTTTCAAGATAGAATATGATAAAGGATCAATCTATGAATCGGACTTTGTTGTAGAAACGAAGGATGCCAAATATCTTTGTGAGCCTAAAAAAGCCTCTGAAATGTAAAATCCTATTGTGTTAAAAAAGAGAGAAGCTGCAGTTCAATGGTGTTGTCATGCAACGCGCTATGAGGCTACTTATGGCGGTAAAAAATGGTATTATGTTCTTATTCCCCGTGATGCTATTAAAGCAAATAATAGTTTTGAAGGTTTGTGTGCAGAGTTTACCATTGCAGATCTATACTTGAGAGCCATAACTTATTTTCTTAAAAAATAAAACACATAAGTTTTTTAATCGACGGATGTAAGGTTCAATCAAATGTTTGAATAATTATCTTTAATTTTTTGCACTATCGCATTATTAATTTAAAAATATTAGGAGTTTCTTAAATCAGAAAATTAATATTTTTTTCTAACAACATTAAAATAAAAGGAAAAATGTATAGAAACGTTACACAAGATTATGATTTTTTATGGGGATTTTTAGCACATTTATAATTTTTGATAAAAGTACAATCTTACTTTCCTTATGTGAATAAGATCTTTGAGTTTATAGTCACAAATTCAAAAAAATATTTTAATTTTATTGAGTAATTTGATAAATATGCTTTTTTTAAAAAAACTTAAGTAGTTTATTGTTCTTTCATTTAAAATCCTGAATATAATGAAATATCCAGAGGGTGAAAGGGGGAAGTTTTTCATATGACTTTGAATTTAACAAACACTGTTTTTAATTTTTTAAAGAAAAACCCGACAAAAAATTTACAGCTCGAGAAATTGCTCAATGGATATTTGAAAATTACCCAGAAAAATGCCGTCAAAAACAAAAGTATTCAACGGCAATAATTACTCCCCTTAATAGTGATGCTGCTCTTATTCAGCAAATTGTTGCTGAAATAGGAGCAAGACGCTCTCAGTTACAAAAACGTTATTCAGAAATTAAAACCACTGAAGGACGACCACGGCAATATTATTTTACTAAACAAACAGATAGTGCTGAAATTGATGCAGTAGAGGACAATGCAAAGAGTAGAACAGAATATGGCTCTGTTAAAGAGCATGATCTTTATCCGTTATTATCTAAATTTTTATGGTCAGAGCTTGCAGTTTACAGCAAGCGTATTAATCAGAAATGTTCTCGTAATAAATATGATGCAGGCGGAAATAAATGGCTTTATCCAGATCTCGTAGGAATGCAAGATTTAAGCAGTGAATGGAATCGTGAAATCAAAGATTGTGTTTTGCAATATTTTGATAAAAAAACGAAGCTTTGGTCTTTTGAAGTAAAAATTTTCATCAATCGTTCAAATTTACGAAAAGCATTTTTTCAAACAGTCAGTAATTCGTCATGGGCTAATTTGAGTTATTTAGTTGCTAGTGAAATTGAAGGGGTTGATACATTAAAAGAGCTTCGAATGCTTTCAAGTTTGCATGGAGTTGAATTTATAAGACTTAATAAGGAAAACTTTCCCGAGAGTGAGATCTTAATTCCTGCCAAAAAACGTAGTGATATTGACTGGGATACTGCTAATAGATTAATGGAGGAAAACAAAGACTTTCTTGATTATATTAAGCTCATTCGTCAATTTTATCAAACTGGCGAAATGCGTCCACTCGATTGGGATCATATATATCCATGAGATGGTATTTTAAAAAAGATTCTATTGTTTAAAAGCCCTTTTTTCAGAGTGATAAAAAATTACATAACTATTTTATTTGACTTATTATATTGATATTGTATCAATCAAAATTGTTTGCGTGCACCTCATGAGTGGGTTTGAGTAGGGGAAGAGTAAAAATTCTGTTTTAGACTCGTTCTATTTTGTGCGTGGGGCGTGATTCCATTAGATACTAGACTTAATGATTAAATTTATTACAAACTTGATATTTTAGAAAATGAAATTCAATTTTCTTACTTTGTTTACATCAAACATTGAAAATATTACTTTCTCATATTGAAGTCTTCTTACGGAGAATTTATACTGCTATTTCTCTAATTTCCATTGCTGTTCGTTTTGATTATTATTAAGTTTTTTGTTATCCAAATTAAATATTCAAAAAAACTTTACTCTTATAAAATATTCACACAGTTTGCCACAATATTCTCTTTATTTTTCAACAATATCGCGCGCTAAACGCGCACCACCTCCGCCAAGCGGTAATGGTTTGTCTGATTGATTATCTGCTCCTAAATGAATGACTGAAGAGTGCCCTTTAATTTCAGAGATTTTTTGTAATCGTAGAGCAAGAACGCTCATCATAGCATACCCTTGCTTATCAACATAAAGTGCTGGTAAATCACCAAGATGACCATTGACATTATAAGGTCCTAAATGTTTTCCGGTATGTTCCGGATCATAATGTCCACCTGCGCTTCCACCAATTACGCCATCTTTTGTATCACATGAAGGATTTACATGTACATGAAAACCATGCATCCCTTCTGATAAAGTAGATAAACTAGGGATGAAAATCAAACCGTATGTGTTTTCTTCAATTTTAATGCTACCAATAGCCTTTTTGGAATTATTATCTTCTAATTTATAAATATTTACTTGTGTTGATAGTGTTAATGCAGAATTTTTATGAATTAAAAATGCCATAAAAACCAATAATGATAATAATATTTTTTTCATAAAATACATTTATACTTATATTTAAATAAATTTTATCTATAAAAATAATCTATATTATTAATATATATATTATTTTCTTAAATAAAAATTTAAGTAAAATAATTTACATAGAAATATTATTTCATTTATAATACGATAATCGTTTCATTAAAAACAGAACATATAATTTGTTGATGACTTAATTGTTTTTCATAAAAAAAATGACGAAAAATTTCTATTCATTATGAAATTTATAAGAGAAAGAATTATTATGATTCATATAAATTTCCCATAAAATACAGCATATACCGACACTTCCTCCCATTCCTGATCCAATCAGTGCTCCTATTATCATTCCGGCAGAAAGTGCTACTCCTATACCCATTGAGATAACTGGACCAAATCCTGGAAGAGCAATATAACCATAAGCTGCAAGAGTTGCTGCGATAGCTCCTGATATGCTACCATTTAAACCGCCAATGAAAGCAAATTCTTTAATAGAATGGCAGCACTTTTTTAATTTTTTTTTCATACAGCTATGAACAGGAACGTTGCTGTAAGTTTTAAAATCAATCATATTTTTTTCTTTCATTTTGAATGCTAACTGTTCCTGAATAGTCAACCGATACGAAAAAATGGGACTTTTTAAATTTTACTAAAGCACGCCAGATGCCTTTGTCATCTAAACGCAATCGTTTAATATTCTCAAAACCATTTTGCATAAGACAATTTTTAACTTGTGAAGCAGTAAATGAGTTCTGACCTATTTTAGTGACATTTTGAGTAGAGCTATAGGTAAAGGCTTGACAATAAGGAAGATAAAAAACCTCACAGATTGAAGTAGTGACTGTCAACGAGACACATACAATCATTATAAAAAAAATACTTAATTTCAAAAATTTATTTAGTTTCATCTTGTCACCATTTGTTGAAACAACACTTCATTAACCTCTGTGTTACTAACAAGTTCCCAAGATGATTTTATTTTTAATATTATACTTAACGATAAAAAGTTTTGAAAATTTATTGATTAAATAAAACTGTTTTTTATTACTTATTTTCTTATTAAAATTAATGTTATAAAATAACTATTTCCAAACGGTATTATTTTTTATTTGCTTTATATTGCAAAATTTAACAGACATGATTTAGCAAGATATCTTTACAATTCCATCTTTAGTCTATAATTAACTTAATTATTATGCTTATTAGTTTTTTATCTGTAATTTTGATATTTCATACAAACCTATAAGAAATATATATATATATAATAATTTTTCTTTGAATATTTATACTTTATTTAATTATTATTATTTGTTTATTTTACGTTATTATCCATTATTGCTCAGTAAAGCTGTTTAGATGATTTTGTTGGAAATATTTGCATAATTTTTTTGAATCCACAACCGGGATACATTCCTTCGCGCATAAATAAATTACGTAATGGTGAAAAACTATGTAACAAACCAAGCCCAACGCTTCGTATGATATGAACAGGCAACATATGAGAAACTAGAGCAGAATTAAGTGTATGAACAGCTCCACTTCGGATTAATATATCTGGTTTGCGGCATTTGTTATAATGCGCAACAATCATTTCAGAGTTAGAATTGGACATTTTATTGAGTAAAATATCAATCAAAGTTTGGACATCACGGAATCCTAAATTCAATCCCTGTGCCCCAATAGGGGGGAAAACATGAGCGGCTTCACCCACTAAAATTGTTCGATTAGCAGCAAAATGATGAGAAAGAAGTCCTGAAAGCGGCCATGCTTGAATTGATGTTTCTAAGCTTAGCTTTCCAAGCATTGATTGCATTTGGTTTTCGATCATTTTTGCAATTTCTTTTGGTTCTATATTCAACAATTCCTCAGCACGAGAAGGATGAACAACCCATACAAGACTAGATCTTCGCCCTGGTAGAGGAACCTGTGTCAATGGACCATGCTCTGTATGAAATTCGGTTGATGTATTTTGATGAGAAAACTCATGAGAAAAGTTGAGAACAAGTGCTTTTTGTGGATAATTCCACTGTTTGACACTTATTCCTGCTGCGGCACGTGTAAGAGAGTGACGTCCATCAGCAGCAACAACAAGTGGTGCTTGAATGACTCTATGATCAGCAAGAGTAATACATACATGTTTTTTTGTGTGATGAAAAGATTTGGCTGCCGAAACAAATCTTGTAATATTGGGCGTATGTGTAATAGCATCGACTAAAGCACTGTTCAATTTTACATTAGGTATATTATAGCCAAAAGCTTTTTCACCAATTTCAGCAGAAGAAAAATGCACCGTAGGAGCATGCATAATTCTAGAAGTTATATCTACAATTCTCATGTAGGATAAAGCAGCAGCGTATTTTTGAATATTATTCCAAATATTGAGTTTTTGAAGCATGCGTATTGCAGGCATCATAAGAGCAGTTGTCCGTAACTCATCTGTATGAGTAGGGGGGCCAACAAGAAAAACAGAAAACCCCTCATGTGCAAGACTCAGTGCCGTCAACATTCCCACAGGACCTGCACCAATAACAGCAATATCTTTATGCTCTTTCTTTTCAAATATCACAACAATTTGAACCTTTATCCATTGAGAAAATATTTTAACATTTCCAAATGATCACTCTCCTTTTATTATATGAAGCTCTTCTATTATAGTATGTAATAAATAATGCGATATAAAAAAGTAACCTTTTTATGATTTTTTTAAATGCTGGGTTATCATCGGTAAAAAATGGCGTATTGATAGATGGTTAAAGACTTTAAAAACGAGGATAAGAAAACCTTGAAACGTAAACTAACAAAGAAAATCAAAACAAATGCTAAATTATTACGCCATAAAAAAGTAACAATGCCACAAGCAAAGGCTTTTTCTGTTCATTTACTAACAGCTTCGGGATCATTTTTAGCATTTCTTTCTCTTATATCAGCCTCTCAAAAAGAATGGACAGCTATGTTTTGTTGGCTTGGGCTTGCACTTCTCGTTGATGGTATAGATGGACCAATTGCACGCAAACTTGATGTTAAATATGTTCTTCCAACATGGTCTGGAGAGCTGTTAGATAATATTATTGATTACGTGACTTATGTCTTAATTCCTGCTTTTGCACTCTATCAAAGTGGTTTTATGGGGGTAGGGTTATCGTTTTCATTGAGTGCAATTATTGTTATTTCATCTGCTATTTATTATGCAGATACTAGCATGAAAACCAAAGAAAACTTTTTTAAAGGATTTCCTGTTGTTTGGAATATGATGATTTTTACGCTTTTTGTCGTAAGACCGGGAGAGTGGATTACTTTTATCATTATTGTTTTATCAGCGATTATATCTTTTTTGCCAATTTATTTTATCCATCCAGTAAGAGTCCTTCGTTTACGCAGAGTTAATTTTTCAATTTTTCTCTTATGGTGTTTTTTTGGTGTTTCTGCATTCTTTTATCAACTAGAGGCTCCCTATTGGGTTAAAATAGGAATTTCAGTAACAGGAATTTATATATATTGTATTGGCGCAATCATGCAAATGTTTCCTCAACTTGGGGCAAAAAATATAAAAAAACAATAAATAGTTGTTTTAAGAAGGATGTAAGATGAAAATTGATTTTGGAGCAGATGATGATATTTTTTTTACGAAAGAAGGGCGTGCTGGTATTATAAAGCTCACACGCCCTTCAGCATTAAACGCTCTTAATCAACGAATGGTTTCAGCTTTAAAAAAAGCTCTCAGAACATGGGAAACAGATGATAATGTTTCTTGTGTTTTAATTGAAGGGGAGGGGCGTGCTTTTTGTGCTGGTGGAGATGTTGTAGAAATCTACCATATGGGGAAAAGTGTCTCTGCTTGTCAATACTTTAGTGATGAATATAGTTTAAATGCTTATATCAAACATTTTTCAAAGCCCTACATTTCTTTCTTAAACGGTATTTGGATGGGAGGAGGGGTAGGTATTTCTCTCTATGGTTCGCATCGAATTGTTACAGAAAATACAGTTTTTTCTATGCCAGAAGGTGCAATTGGATTTTTTCCAGATGTAGGTGCAAGTTTTTTCTTACCATCTCTTCCCAATCATTTTGGCATCTATCTTGCATTAACGGGCGCACGCATAAAGTGGGGAGATTGCTTAAATTTAGGATTAGCAACACACGCCATTGCTGAAATTGAATTCGATATGATTAGAAAAGCTATCATTGAGCAAGGAGATCCTACTTTAGCTTTAAACGAGCGAGCAATTACAAAAGACTATGAAACGAGTCATGAAATACGTTGTATTATTGACACTTGTTTTAGTGCCCATACCTTAGAAGGATCTCTTGAGTTGCTACATAAAAAAAGTAATGAAGGTATTTTATTTGCTAAAGAATGTTATGATATTTTGCAGTCACGTTCTCCGATAAGTTTAAAAGTTATCTGGAAACAAATGAAACAAAATTCTTCTCAAACGTTGGAAGATTGTATGAAAATTGAAAACCGCATTGCACATCATATGATTAATTCACATGATTTTCATGAAGGTATACGTGCTATGTTAATCGATAAGGATAAAAGACCTCAATGGCAGCCAGATAAACTTTCAAATGTGACAGATGAAATGGTAGATTCTTATTTCCAACCTGTTGAGCAAGAGTTATTATTGTGAAAAATAATTCTCACAAACGGATTTCAAAAATCAATTTAATCTATAACTGTTATTTACGGTTTTTGGCACTCATTTGCTTAATCCTAGGTATTTGTTATTGGATACGCCTTGTTGGTGTTTTTCCAGGTATTCTATGGCGTTTTGATCTTATGCCTTGGCAGTGGCAATTTGCATCAGCTATATTAGCTATTCTCTATCCTATTGCCTTAGTTGGACTTTGGATGTATTCGTTATGGGGTATCATTGTGTGGTGTATTGCAGCATTGATTGAAGCAATAACAATATATTATTCTGATTTTATTTATCAGCCATTTGTACCATTATTTTATGGAATATTGTTTTTAGCTTTTATAATACTACAAATTGTGATGATTTTTTTTAAAAGAGTAAAAAATAAAAAAACATCGTGATTGAAATTTTCGAGCCAGAATAAAAGGCTAATGCTAGATATACTCTTTCCATAAAGTTCCATAATATATATTATGCGATATAGAAAAGCAAAGCAAACCCTACTTTAAAACACATATTTGTAATCGTACAATTCACTTTTAAAACATAAGAATGGCTATCATAATCAATTTGACATATTCATTCTTAGAAGAGAGAAAAATACTTTTATGGGTACGCAATTCTCGAATTAAAAGTTCTTTACTAACGGGTTGCAAATTTAAGCTTTCTAGATTTTTCGAATCGAAATCAGAAAAACCATAAGTCACGTCACGCGAAGGTATGAATACAATATTGGGAATATCTATTATCAATTCTGCTAATTGTTTTGTCAAAATTGTCACCACTTTTGATACAAGAGACTTTTGTGATGAAGGCTTAATATTCATAACTTTATTAGCAATTTTTTCTTGTATCTGTGCAGAATAAAGCATTTGAGAACTTGGCAATTTATCATTCTCTTTTTCAATATCTCACGCGATCGCTGCAATTTCTTGCTCCTCAGGCGTTAATGTAGGGTAATCTGTTTACGTAACATGATACCTTGTAAATCAGATGTTCCATTTATATTGGAATTACGTGTTACTATCGTTCTTATAAATAAAGCTTCTACTTGACTTAGAACCGTCACTATATCTGTCTTTTCAGAGGGTATATCCCCCCTTTTCCAATCTCAATATGCTTTTTTATAATTTTTATAATTGAGTTTGAATCGTTTGCACGATCAATAATATCTTGAAAACGATCATGCGCAATAATTGTTAAACGATCAATGGCTTCCACGGCTGTTTTATACCCATAAGGCAAATAAGGCAAACGCAATCCACGCCCAATTGTTTGCTCTGTTAAAATTTCTGAAGCCGATGCACGCAATGGTACAATAGTATAAAGATTCGTAACATCCCATCCCTCCTTTAATTTATTAACGTGAATAATAAATTCTGTTAGTTCATGAGAATCTTCAATTGCAATAAATTTTTGAATATTTTTGTCTTCTTCTTATTCAACTGTTTTGTATGAATCTCTAAAACTTTTCCCTTATAAGTCTCTGCGAAAAATTCATCTGATTCCAATAAATTTCGTAGTTTTTGTTATAATCTTTGGTATAGGCAATTAAATCTGCTTTCACATTTTCATGGGCATGAATTGCATCTTGTAATTTGATATGTTCTAATTGCTCAGATGTATAATTTTGAGGCGGAAGCACGATAACGGTGTGCTTCATCTATTAACAAAACTAAATCAGGAAGATTTGCGAGATAATTAAAATAACTTTCGCCAATCATTTCTTGCAAGCCTTTAATTCGTGGAATACTGGATTTTAATGCACCTTTTTTGTTATCTGTTGTATTAATTTTAGAAATATTGATAAAGGCTGTATCCCTACTCTCAAACAAACGCTTTTATCCTTGAAAATAGTGATCATCAGTGCTAAGATCTTTACCACTTTCATAATCGTCACCTGTAATAATAATAAGTCTATTTGCAATGAATTCACTTATTCCACTAAAGACATACTTTGGGCTTTGGGGACTAAAATCCTATTTCAATTTTTTATAAATAGTTAAATTTGGAGCTAAAACAAAAAAATGGCGACTGCGACCTGTTAAATAAAGATAGCTGATAAAAGCACCTATAAGTCGCGTTTTTCCCACACCCGTTGCTAAAGAAAAACAAAAAGAAGGAAAGTTTTGTTCAAAATCTTGTACAGCTTGTACAGAAGGATAAAGATTTTTTATCATTTCCAACTCTGTAACCAAATCAGCATTTTTAGAAAGCTTTATATTTTCTAAGATTTTTATTAAAATATTTAAAGATTCACGTTGAGGATCACGCAACGATAAGCGAGCAGAAATCTTTTTTTCAACAGTGTTCATGAAAAACTCCGCTTTTTATCTCTTATTCAAATAGATCTAATTTTTTTTGTGTAATATCTTTATCTTTGTTGCTTTCTTTTACCTCAATTATTGGTTCAAGATTGGCTACATTTAAACTGTAATCATCCCCTCCCCATTCGCATTTTCTAATACTACACGGGGAATTTTGGTGAGTGTTAGATTTTCAAATGATGCTGATTTTGTATCAAAGGCTGTACAGCAAATCAGCAACGTGCGATGAGAACCTACCTCTTTGCTTATAATACGGAGGTGTTCATGAGTCATGGCGCTTGTTGTGACATAAATATAATCTATTTTAGTTGAATATCCCTGCATCCAATAATGATTTTCATCAGGTGCATAGGTAAACCCCATATGTTTGCACATTGCTTCTGAAAGCATCGCAGCATTATATTCGCGATTAATAATCCATTGTCCCTATGGATCTTTTTGCAACAAAGAAGGTGCAAGGCGATAATAACGGAATCCACCGCCACCTTGCCAATTTACACTTTTAGAAATTCCCCCTTGATCAGTTCCATCAATGACTTGTTTTAAACGAGGGATAATATGGGTGTGACAATGTTCACCAAGTTCAATCATAATCCACTTTCTTCCCATTTTATGAGCAACAGCACCGGTCGTGCCAGAACCAGCAAAAGAATCCAGTACAAGATCACCGGGGTTGGTAGCAAGTTGAATGATGCGTTCCATTAACCGTTCTGGTTTAGGAGTTGTAAAGACATTATCAGAATTAAAGACTTTGACTTCTTTTTTGGCATCTTGGTTGTGCCCCACTTCTGTATAGGGCCAAATCGTCATTGAAACCGTACCATTTTTTACTTCTGATAAAAAACGCTTCAGAGAAGGAACATTGCTTCCTGTTGGACCAAACCAAATACGATTATCTTTCAATAATTCAAAGAATTTTTTTTCATTCATAGCCCAACTTCTACCCTTAGGGGGCATCACCTTGCGTCCAGAAGGTGTGATGATTTCATAAATATCATTAAGCGTCACTCTTTTTACGGATAGATCTCCAGATTTCCAAGGACCGCGAGGATCATTATCAGGATTTTTATAGCGCGCATCCATATCGCTTGAACGAGGAAGCAATTGAGGACGCCAAATCGTTTTATCTTTGGCATAAACCATTATAAAATCATGGTTATCAGAAAGCCATTTTGTATCATTTTGTGGAGCATATTTCTTTTGCCAAATAATATTGTTGATGAAATTTTGGCGACCAAAAATTTCATCAATTATCACTTTAAGATAGGCTTGTTCATCATCATCAATGGAAATCCAGATACTTCCATCATCCGCCAGTAAACGATGTAATAATTCTAGCCTGTCTCTCATAAGACTTAGCCATATGGAATGCTCTAAACCATCTTCATAATGTTCAAAAGCATTACCTGTATTATAAGGTGGATCGATACAAATACATTTTACCTTGCCTGTATATTCTTTCTCAAGAGCTTTGAGTGCGAGTAAATTGTCACCAAAAATAAGTTTATTATCAAAAATATCTTGGGATGATATTCGATGCGAAGCGTGATAAGATTTTTCAAGATCTTCTAATAAGATACGAGGTTTCAGTTTGGGGCGTTTCTCTTTTCCAATCCAGTTAAGTTCTAATTTTGGTTTATTATGATGCATGTAATCGTTTTTAAATCCAAATGTTTGCGAAAAACGATGCATTCACGAACAGTATTGTTAGTACCATCCGACAGCAATTTGAGCTTCTTCTGACATACAATCAGGTGTCCATGGTGGATCAAAAGTCATAGTGACTTCAACATATGAAACCCCTTCAACTGCACTGACTGCATTTTCTACCCACCCCGGCATTTCACCAGCAACAGGACATCCCGGTGCTGTAAGAGTCATTTCAATTTTTACTGAACGATCATCTTCAATATCAATACGATAAATCAGTCCTAGCTCATAAATATCAGCAGGAATCTCTGGGTCATAAACTGTTTTGAGAGCAGCAATAATATCATTCGTCATACGATCAATTTCATCTGCTGGAATTGCTGATATATAAGATTTTTTATTTCCGCTTACAGTTTCAACAGATTCTGTAGAATGACGCTCTTCAATTGATTCAGCCATTAAAAAATGTCCTTGTTTCTTTCAATGCTTCTACTAATTGATCTACATCTTCTTGAGTGTTATACATGGCTAACGATGCCCGACAAATAGATGTTAGACCAAAGCGCTGTAATAAAGGCTGTGCACAATGGGTTCCCGCGCGTATTGCAACTCCTTTTCTATCAATAAACATAGCGATATCATGGGCGTGAATCCCTTCAATTGTAAATGATATAATAGCTCCTTTATTGGGAGAATGACCATAAATACGCAATGACTCAACCATTTTAAGTTTTTCCTGCGCATAAGCTAAAAGGGACCTCTCATGGGCATGAATCGTGCTACGACCTTTCTCTTGTATATAATCAATAGCTGCAGTTAATCCAATAGCTTCAACAATAGGAGGAGTGCCTGCTTCAAAACGGTAAGGAGGAGCATTATAAAAAACCTTATCGGTTGTTACCTCCTCGATCATTTCCCCTCCCCCTTGAAAAGGACGCATTTCTTCTAATCTATCTTCCTTACCATACAAAACACCAATACCAGTGGGACCATAAAGCTTATGACCTGTAAAGACATACCAATCACAATCGAGATCTTTCACATCAACGGTTAAATGTACTGCTCCTTGAGAACCATCAACAAGAACAGGAATAGAATTTTGATGTGCGAGCTTAATAATCTCTTTAACAGGAGGCACAGTTCCTAATATATTGGACATATGCGTTATAGCCACAAGCCGCGTTTTTTCGCTTAAAGCCTTTTGGAAATCTTCAATGTGCAGAACACCATTTTCGTCGACAGGAACAAAAATAAGTTTAACACCTTTTTGTTCACGGAGAAAATGCCAAGGAATAATATTTGAATGATGTTCCATGATCGTTAGAACAATCTCATCACCTTCTTTGAGTTTGGGCATAGCCCAACCATAAGCAACAGTATTAATAGCTTCTGTTGCATTTTTCGTAAAAACAATTTCTTCAGCTTTTTGAGCATTTAGAAAAACACGAACGGTTTCACGAGAATTTTCATATGATTGTGTTGCTATATTGGCTAAAAAATACATTCCCCTATGCACATTAGCATAACTATAGTGATAATAATTATTCATTGCATTGAGTACTGACACTGGTTTTTGGGCAGAAGCACTACTATCAAGATATGCTAATCGCTTTCCATAAACTTGATGGTGCAAAAGAGGAAAATCACGCCGAATTTCTTCGACATTATAAGTAAATGTTTTTACGTTATTTTCCATTTTTTCTACCTTAAACATTTTTTTCAAGCCATTTACTAATGATATTCTCCAAAGCAATTTGAATATTATCTTGCTTGATGTCATCAATGAGCTCAGAGATAAATCCTTTAATCAAAAGTGCACGAGCCGTTTTAAATGGGATACCACGCGCCATAAGATAAAAAAGATAATCATGATTAATATTAGCAACTGTTGCACCATGACCGCATGCAACATCATCAGCAAAAATCTCCAGTTCAGGCTTTGCATTAAATTCTGCATCATCTGAAAGAATAAGGCTATTACAAGCCATGCGTGCATCTGTTTTTTGCGCTTTTTGAGACACACGTATTATTCCTTGGAAAACACCAACAGCCTTATCTGTAACCACATTGCGTATAATTTCGGTTGATGTTGATTTTTCTTCCACGTGACGAACAGTCATTGTAAGATCACTATGTGTTTGTCCTGATAATAAATTTATAACGCGTAATTGAAAATCAGATTCTTCTCCCTGTAATTCAATATCGACTTCTTGGCGATTTAATTGGCTCCCTATATTAATGACATAAAGTGATAACTTCGCTCTTTGATCAAGAACAGCACAAAATCGACTAAATTGTGTAGAATTAAAATCACGATTGCGAATGAGAATCCACGTAACATCACTATCAGCAGCAACATTTAATGAAAATATTGAACTGACAAAGGTATCTTTATCATTGCCAATCTGATGTTCAATAAACATAACTTGACTATTTTTATCAACTTTTATATCCGAAAAAATATGAGACTGTCCCCCCATTTGTATATTTTGTAATTCAATGGGTATATTTAACTTTGTATTTTCAGGGATGTGAAAAAGCCAACCATCTGTAACAAAAGCTGTATTTAACTGTCCAATAAAATCCTCATCAGAAATGTTTTGATTTATCTGTACAGAATTATCTTCTAATGCGTCTGAAAGGCGTTTTACTGTAATATTATCTACCTTTGACTCTATCGATGTTTTTCCATTGTTTATGGAGAAAACAGCACTTTCTGAAAGCAAAGAATCAACCAATTGATTGTTTTGAACTTTTGAAAAATTGCTAATAGACTTCAGTAAGGTACGCAGATTGGTATAATGCCAGCTTTCGATTTTACGGGAAGGAAGCCGTGTTGTTTGAAACTGCTCAATAGTTTTCTTGCGGATTTCCTGTACAGCTTTATCACCAGGTAAGTCGTTTACACACTGATTGAAATTACTGAGTATATTTTCTTCAACTGCTAACAAGTTTTGTTGTGTATTCATATTCAATAACCTCAAACCGCTTCCCTGATAAGATCAGCATACCCATTTTGCTCTAAATAAAGCGCTAAGGATTTATCTCCACTTTTGATAATTTGTCCTTTATAAAGAACATGTACCGTGTCAGGAATAATATAATTAAGCAGCCGTTGATAATGGGTAATCACCAAAAATGAACGTTTTGAATCCCGAAGTTTATTAACACCATCTGCAACAATTTTTAATGCATCAATATCTAAACCAGAATCCGTTTCATCTAAAATGCAAAGTCTAGGTTCAAGAAGTGCCATTTGTAAAATTTCAGCGCGTTTTTTTTCTCCACCTGAAAAACCTACATTTAATGGACGCTTTAGCATATCCATATCTATTTCAAGTTTGGCTGAAACTTCTTTAACACATTTTATAAATTCAGGAATTTTAAGCTCTTTGTCACCACGCGCTTTGCGTTGAGAATTCATCGCAACTTTTAAAAATTCCATTGTCGCAACACCAGGTATTTCCATTGGATATTGAAATGCAAGAAAAACACCATATGTAGCACGTTCTGCTGGATCCATTTCTAAAAGCGATTTTCCATTATAGAGAATATCTCCTTCTGTTATTTCATAATCATCACGACCAGCAAGCAAATAAGACAAAGTTGATTTTCCGGCTCCATTTTGTCCCATGATAGCGGCAACTTCTCCATCTTGAACTGTCAAGTTTAAACCACGAATAACTTCTGTATCGGTCCCAGCAATACGGGCGTGCAAATTTTTTATCTCTAACATAATTTAATCCTGTTTTGGCTGTTTTTCAGATACCAATGCGTATTATTTTGCCTTAGCATCCATCTACTTTTGTCATTACCATAGAGGTCATTTTTAGCATTATTTGCTACTGTTACAGCCCTTTTACATCAAGTCTTCTATTTATCTAATTCAATAAATTATCCAACACTACCTTCAAGGCTGATACCAATAAGCTTTTGTGCTTCGACAGCAAATTCCATGGGAAGTTTTTGAATGACCTCTTTTACAAAACCATTTACAATTAACGCGATAGCTTCTTCTTCGGGAATTCCTCTCTGCATAACATAAAAAAGTTGGTCATCAGAAATTTTTGATGTTGTGGCTTCATGTTCAAACTGAGCTGTTGCATTTTTTGCTTCAATATAAGGGACTGTATGCGCACCACAATCATTTCCGATTAACAAACTATCACATTGCGTAAAATTACGCGCATTTTGTGCTTTTCGATGTGCTGTAACTTGTCCTCGATAAGTGTTATTTGAAAAACCTGCAGAAATGCCCTTGGAAATAATACGACTGGAGGTATTTTTTCCCAAATGAATCATTTTTGTACCGGAATCAATTTGTTGATGACCGTTTGCAACAGCAATAGAATAAAATTCTCCACGCGCATTATCACCACGGAGTAAGCAGGATGGATATTTCCAAGTAATCGCAGAACCAGTCTCAACTTGTGTCCATGAGATTTTAGAGCTATCACCTCGACAATCTCCACGCTTCGTCACAAAATTATAAATACCGCCCTTTCCATCTTTATCGCCAGGATACCAGTTTTGTACTGTAGAATATTTAATCTCTGCATTTTTAAGGGCAATAAGTTCAACGACAGCCGCATGAAGTTGGTTTTCATCACGTTGGGGTGCTGTACACCCTTCAAGATAAGAAACATAGGAATCTTCAGCGGCGATAATCAATGTTCGTTCAAATTGGCCAGTGTTGCGTTCATTAATCCTAAAATAAGTTGAAAGCTCCATAGGACAACGAACCCCTTTGGGAATATAAACAAATGAACCATCTGTAAAGACAGCTGCATTTAAGGCCGCATAATAATTATCACTTATAGGTACAACTGTTCCTAAATATTCCTTAATAAGCTCAGAATGTTCAATAATCGCCTCTGAAATAGAACAAAAAATCACACCAGCACGTGCCAGCTCTTTTTTGAATGTTGTTACAACAGAAACAGAATCAAAGACTGCATCAACAGCCACCTGCCCCGATACAGACATACTGTCATCGAACGTAGAGGGATCAGACTGTTTTCTTACTCCTGCCAAAATCTCTTGTTCTTTAAGGGGAATGCCAAGTTTTTCGTACGTTGCTAATAACTCAGGATCCACTTCATCCAAAGATTTTGGTCCTGTATGATTTTTTGGAGCAGCATAATAATAAAGCTCCTGAAAATCAATTTTAGGATATTCAAGACGCGCCCAATGAGGCTCTTGCATTGTTAGCCAACGGCGGTAAGCTTTTAAGCGCCATGTTAGCATCCATTCAGGCTCATGTTTTTTAGCAGAAATAAATTTGATAATATCTTCATTTAAGCCTTTTGGAGCTTTATCTGTTTCAATATTGGTTTCAAAACCATATTTATATTGGTCAACATCTATTTCACGTACTTGGCGTATTGTTTCTTGTACTGCCGGCATCAATTTTCTCCATTTTTTGGCGTCAAAAACCGGTAACTAAAAGTCTTGTTTTTTTACAAGGTTAAAGTAGCAAGTTATTTCCTAGGCTATAGGTAAAGTGCAAAAATTTCAATCAAACTTATCTTATTTTTAAAATAATTCTAATTTTATAACTTTCTGATGATAAATCTTACCCTTTTTTCTTGCTTATAATTTGAGAAAAAAACGACAGAAAATCATCAATATCCTCAGAAGTTGTGTCCCGCCCTAGCGAAATGCGAATGGCTCCATTTGGAACATCATACCCCATTGCCTCCAACACTTTGCTTTGTTTTACTTTTCCCGAAGAACAAGCAGAGCCGGATGATATAGAAAACCCTTCTAAATCAAAAGCAATTTGCATCGTTTCAGCTTTTATATTTTTCACGGTAAAGTAAGTTGTATTTGGCAAACGTTGAACTCTTTTGCCAAAAATTTTAACATTTTTACTTATTTTTTGTAGTCCTTCTTCTAATTTATTGCGTAAATATATTAACTGTTTTATTTCCTCCTGTGTGAAACAATCAGCCATTGCTGCCCCAAAAGCAGCAATAAGGGGCAATGCTTCTGTTCCTCCACGGAGACCTTTTTCTTGTCCTCCCCCAATAATAAGAGGGTGTGGCATGAGAAGATTACCACATGAAACAAAAGCACCGATTCCTTTAGGACCACCAATTTTATGTGCAGACAGTATAAAAAAATCTCCTCCTAGCTGATTAATATCCACGAAATTTTTATCGACATATTGTGTCAAATCAACAATAAGAGTACCTCCTAAATTCCGAACAATAGCGGCGATTTCTGTTAACGGTTGAATAACACCCGTTTCACTATTTGCAGCTTGAATAGCAACAAGAGGTAAACCTTTTGTTTTATCGTGAACCGTTAAGAATGATGTTAATTTATCTTGTTGAATAAGCCCATCTTGATCAACAGCAATGACGCTTATCAATTCTTTAGAAAAACGCCCTCCCTCCGCAACAGAGGGATGTTCAGTCGCTCCAAGGTAAAGATGAGAAAATTGAACTTTTGCATTCCCCATATTGTAAAAGGGTGTTAACAAAGTCATTGCTGCTTCGCTCGCACCAGAGGTAAATATCACGTGATCTGGATCTGTTTTAAGATTTTCAGCGATTTGTCGACGTGCCTTTTGCAACAAGGTTTTAGCCGCACGCCCTTCCTTATGAACCGATGATGGATTACCAAATATCTCTAAAGATTCCACTAACGCCATCCGTGCCATTTTTTTGAGCGGTGTTGTTGCGTTATGATCAAAATATCGGCGTCTTATAACCATTTTACATCGCAATCATTAATCTTATGAATTGATTAAAAAAATAGCGCAATTTTCTTGAAAAGTGCACTAAAAAAAGAATATCTAATAATTATTTAAGAGATTCTATGGTAAAAGTCGACCAAGGTCAATGAGAGCCTTTTATTGCATTTAAGGAGCATTTTATGCCAGAAATTATTTTTAACGGTCCCGCGGGTCGGCTCGAAGGGCGTTATCAACCTTCACAACAAAAAAATGCACCCATTGCGATCATTTTGCATCCTCATCCCCAATTTGGTGGAACTATGAATCATAAAATTGTCTATGACCTCTTTTATATGTTCCAACAACGTGGCTTTACAACTTTACGTTTTAACTTTCGTGGTATTGGTCGTAGTCAGGGTGAATTTGATTATGGAATAGGAGAACTTTCAGATGCTGCTGCTGCTCTCGATTGGGTGCAAACACAACATCCAGACTCTAAAAATTGTTGGGTAGCAGGATATTCATTTGGAGCATGGATTGGTATGCAGCTTTTAATGCGCCGACCGGAAATTGAAGGATTTATCTCAGTTGCCCCTCAGCCTAATGTTTATGACTTTTCATTTCTTGCACCTTGTCCCTCTTCTGGACTTATCATTCATGGCGGTATCGATAAAGTTTCCCCCCCAAAAGATGTTCAAATACTTGTCGATAAATTGAAAACACAAAAAGGAATCATCATCACACAAGAAATATTGGAAGAGGCTAATCACTTTTTCAGTGGATGTCATGAAGAACTTATTGAACGATGTGCCCACTATTTGGATAACCATATCACCAATGAACTTCTCGCTCCTCCTCCTGAAATACTTTCATTAACTTAGGAAAACACGATAGATTTATAAAAAATCAGAAAAAGTCGTCTTTGATCATAACAAAGTAATTTTTTTAGTCCGTACTTAAAACTTTTCTAAATTTTATTCTAGGATAGAAATGAGAATAACAGAATGCCTTTTTTCTATCACTGAGAAGTCTGTTTTTTAGCGTAAAAAGCAAATAATACCTGTATTATTATCTTTATATTATCAATATGTCTCTTTCTCTTGTGATGTATGCATCAGTTATGATAGATAACGCTCCATTATATAATCACCTATTATATGAAATGAATGCACTCTTAAAATTAGGAAATTGAATCTGTGTTTGCCTTTAAATCTGATTTTTTACACATTATGAGCGAACGTGGTTTTATCCACCAAATTTCAGATGAAAAAGGCTTAGATGATCTTTTTTCAAAAGAAACTATAAGCGCTTATACTGGATTTGATCCAACAGCATCGAGTTTACATGCTGGAAGTCTTCTTCAGATTATGATGCTTTATTGGTTACAAAAAACGGGTCATCGTCCCATTGCTTTAATGGGCGGAGGGACCGGATTGATCGGTGATCCTTCCTTCAAAGATGAAGCGCGACGTCTTCTGACACAAGATGATATTGCTGCAAATATTGATGGTATTAAAAAGGTATTTGCTAACTATTTGACATTCGGTGACCGAGAAACAGATGCTTGTATTGTGAATAATGCTGAATGGTTATGCAATTTAAACTACTTAGAATTTTTGCGTGATGTAGGAAAACATTTTTCTGTCAACCGTATGTTGTCATTTGATTCTGTCAGACTCAGACTTGAGCGTGAGCACTCTTTGTCATTCTTAGAGTTTAATTATATGGTTCTGCAAGCTTATGACTTTGTTGAACTTTATAAACGTTATGGGTTGCGTATGCAAATGGGGGGCTCTGATCAATGGGGCAACATTATTAACGGAATTGAATTAGGGCATCGTTTAGGAACACCACAATTATATGCGTTAACATCACCATTGCTGACAACCTCTTCCGGTGCCAAAATGGGTAAATCATTGAATGGGGCTGTATGGCTGAATGCGGATATGCTTTCACCTTATCAATTTTGGCAATATTGGCGCAATACGGAAGATGCTGATGTAACACGATTTCTAAAGCTCTATACCCCATTGCCAATGGATGAGATTCTTAAACTTTCTGTATTACAAGGGACAGAAATTAACGAAGCAAAAAAAATTCTTGCAACAGAAGTTACAGCAATGTTGCATGGACGTGTTCTTGCCAATGCAGCAGCAGAAACTGCTCGCAAAACGTTTGAAGAAAAAACTCTGGGAGAAAATCTCCCAACTGTTGAAATTAATGCCTCAGAATTAAAAAAAGGTGTTGGATTGCTCACTCTTTTAGTACAAGCAGGACTCGCTAAATCTAATAGTGAGGCACGCCGACACGTTCAAGGTGGAGGTGTACGTGTAAATGATCAAATTATTGAGGATGAAACACATCTTATTATTGAAGGGGATGTCAGTGCAGAAGGAATCATTAAACTTTCTTTTGGTAAGAAAAGACATGTTGTGATGAAACCAGTATAATCTTTTGTTGTTTTGTTTATGTTGTTCACGTCGACCTTGTTTTTTCAATCCAATCGTTGTGAGAGGGCGAGTTTTGTTAAGAAAATAAAGGTCTCTTTAAAACAATAATATTCTAGAGAGTTGAATAGTTATTTTCTTCTGTGTACTCTGATATCTTATACTTGTTACACAAGAAAGAAAGATGAAGACAATGACAAGACCAATGAAAGGTGCTCTTGCTCCTGATTTTAATTTGCTTCGCGATGGAGGAGAAACAGTATGTCTTTCTGACTTTAAAGGAAAACCTGTTGTTTTATATTTTTATCCGAAAGATGACACCAGTGGCTGCACAAGCGAAGCGCTTGATTTCACAAAATTAAAGATGAAATTTGATAAAATCGGTGTTGCTGTTATTGGAATCTCTCCAGATAATGTAAAAAAACATGATAAATTTAAAGTAAAATATGAACTTGATGTCATCTTGGTTTCTGACGAAGACAAAACAACCCTCGAAGCTTATGGTGTTTGGGTTGAGAAAAGCATGTATGGACGCAAATATATGGGTGTTGAACGGAGCACTTTTTTAATTGATGCAAATGGAATAATAGCAGAAGAATGGCGCAAAGTAAGCGTATCTGGGCATGCTGAAAATGTTTTAGCGACTGCAACACTTTTACATCATAACGGTAACTTATAAATTGAGTGTTTAATTTAACTTAAAAAGCAAAAGTTATCCTCCGAATTGATTTTAGTTTTTCAATGGATTCAATTGTTACAGTATATTGATTTATAAGGATAATGAATTGTTTTATATTCATATTAGTCCCTCAAATATCAAAATTTTTTCTTATTGCAGCTTTCTATCACTTGCAATATCATAAGCAGGATTGGCGTGTGAGAAAAAAATTGAAAAAAGGAACAAGAAAATCCCTCTTTGAACCTTTAAAGTATCAAGAGCTATCGTAGTATCACAACATCAATAAAACAAACAACTTAAGAAAAAAATCTACATGGTTGAAAGAAGGATATATAATTAACGAATATCCTCAATTTCTTTGTCTTGTCCATAAATGCGCCGTGCGAGCGCTGCCTCTATAAATGCATCTAAATTACCATTCAGTACGGACTGTGGGTCCGTATTTTCAATCCCTGTACGCAAATCTTTGACAAGCTGATAGGGTTGAAGAACATAAGATCTAATTTGATGTCCCCATCCGATTTCTGTTTTAGAAGATTCAGCAGCATTGATTTCTTCTTCTCTTTTTTTAAGCTCTTCTTCATAAAGCCGTGCACGCAACATCGACCAAGCCGTAGCGCGATTTTTATGTTGAGAACGCTCTGTTTGACATTGAACAACAATACCTGTTTTTATATGTGTGATGCGAACAGCGGAATCTGTCGTGTTAACATGTTGTCCTCCTGCTCCTGATGCACGATATGTATCAATACGCACATCTGCCTCTGAAACATCAACTTCAATATTGTCATCAATAACTGGATAAACCCAAATGCTTGCAAAAGAGGTATGGCGCTTTGCATTCGAATCAAATGGAGAAATCCTCACCAAGCGATGAACGCCTGATTCTGTTTTTAACATTCCATAAGCATTATGCCCTTTTACAAGAATAGTCGCTGACTTTATTCCTGCTTCTTCTCCATCATGAATTTCTAAAATTTCAACCTTCATTTCATGCTGTTCAGCCCAGCGCATATACATACGTAAGAGCATAGAAGCCCAATCTTGGCTTTCTGTTCCCCCTGCTCCAGCATGAACTTCTAAATAGGTATCATTTGGATCTGCCTCTCCTGAAAGAAGTACATCTATTTGCCTTTTATCTATCTCATTTTTAAGATTACGTATTGAATTTTCTGCATCAGCAATAATTTCAACATCACTTTCTTCTTCGCCCATCGCGATAAGCTCAATGCATTCTTCAAGTGTTTTTGTAAATGATAAAAGACCATTGATTGAATCATCAAGACGTTGACGCTCACGCATCATATCCTGTGCTTGTTGTGCATCATCCCATAATGACGGATCTTCCGCTTTTTGATTAAGATATTCGAGACGTTTTAGTGATTGATCCCAGTCAAAGATGCCCCCTTAGCAATTGAATTGCTTTCTGGATTTCATCAACTAATGTTTCTATTTCTGCTCGCATAATTTAACACCGTATTTTTTAACACTCTTTCTGGTTATGTCACTAGAATTTTATACAAATTTGATAGCTGCTGTGAGGAAATAGCATGGACTTATCATTCTATTTACAGGACCGACACTGTAAAAAAATAAAAACTATAGACTCATGGCAAAAGGAGATTTTGTTGATTAATACAGCCCACCTGCCCCACTTTCAAGGGCTTTATTGACTTGTGGAGAAGTGGTTACTGCAGGAACACCTTCTTGAAAAGAATTTGTACTCCCAATAACTTGATATATATCAGCAGGACCAGTCCCTGGTTTAAATGCTTCTATAATGACATCTTGATCTCCTCTTTCCGCAAGCATTCCTGTTTTCCGATTAATTGGCATTAAAATCATACCCTTTGGCATCTTAAAGGGAACATCTGGCTTCCCTTTAAGAGCATTTGCCATAAACTCACCAAAAATAGGTGCAGCTAATGAACTTCCGGTTCCATTATATCCTAATGGAGCAGGTTGGTCGTAGCCGATAAAAATACCAACGACAATGTCAGGAGTAAATCCCATAAACCAGACATCTTTAGAGTCATTGGTTGTCCCTGTCTTAGCGGCAATATGTCGATTAAGATAACGTAAACGTGCTGCAGTACCACGCTGAACAACCCCTTCCATCATGGATGTAATCTGATAAGCTGTCATAGGGTCAAGAACTTGATCTCGCTCATCAATCAATGTGGGTTCACGTTGATTATTCCATGAAGGCGTATTACAATTTTCACAAATACGATCGTCATGACGATAAATTGTCTTTCCATAACGATCTTGAATTCTGTCTATCAGAGAAGGCTTAATAGAGCGTCCCCCATTGGCAATAACTGAATAAGCTGTAACCATTCGTAATACTGTTGTTTCACCAGCCCCTAAAGCCATGGGAAGATAAGGCTGCAATTTATCCACTATGCCAAAGCGTTCTGCATATTCAGCGACAAGAGGCATTCCCATATCATTGGCAAGCCGTATTGTCATAAGATTACGAGAACGCTCAATACCATAACGCAACGTTGAAGGTCCTGCAAAGGTACCACCATAATTTTTTGGTTGCCAAACTTCCCCATTATATTGACGAACTTCAATGGGGCCATCTAAAACAACGGATGCTGGTGTATACCCATTATCAAGAGCTGCTGCATAAACAAAAGGCTTAAAAGCAGACCCCGGTTGGCGATAAGCTTGGGTTGCACGATTGAATTCAGATGCAGCAAAAGAAAATCCTCCCACCATAGCAAGAACGCGCCCTGTATGAGGTTCCATAGCAACAATTGCACCTTCAACCTTTGGAATTTGTTGTAAACGATAAGTGTTGTTTGGATTGGATAGTTTTTCAACAAAAATGACATCCCCAACTTGCAGAACATGAGATAAGTTCTGAACAGTTTTTCGATAACCATTTTCTTTTACAACATGGAGTGCCCATTTTGAATCAGATTCAGATAAAACAGCAATTTCCCGTTTTTTTGATAATATACCTGAAGCTTCGCGCTGTGGTTGTAAACCAATCTCTACTTTATTGGGATTAGCAGAAAGAACAACAGCTAAACGCCATTCAGGAACATCACTTAGCCCCGTGATATTTGCAAGTTCTATCCCCCAATCACCTTTTTTATCGATATGCGCATAAGCTCCACGCCATCCTTGCGAATGATCAAATCTAATTAACCCAGCGTGCAAAGCACGTCGCGCAATAAGTTGTAAATATGGATCAAGCGTTGTACGAATGGAAAGCCCACCTTCATAAAGTGTTTTAGCCCCATAGCGATGTATTAAACGACGCCGCACTTCTTCAGTAAAATAATCAGCCGCAAAAACATAGCTATCACTCCCACGTATTGTTGCTCCTAAAGGTTTAGCTTTCGCTTTTTCACCTTGTTCACGCGTTACATATCCATTTGCAATCATCCGATCTATAACCCAATTGCGCCGATCAATAGCACGTTGTGTATTCTTAAATGGATCATAATTTGCTGGTCCTTTTGGAAGAGCAGCCAAATAAGCACATTGTTCTAGCGTCAGATCATTGACGGATTTATTGAAATAGGTCAAAGAAGCAGCTGCTATACCATAAGTGCCACGACCCAGATAAATTTCATTGAGATAAAGTTCGAGAATATGATCCTTTGAATAAGTTTTCTCAATACGCATTGCTAAAATAGCTTCCTTAAATTTACGCTCTAACGTTGTTTCTGAACTTAAAAGAAAGTTTTTAGCGACTTGTTGCGTTATAGTTGAAGCACCCTCTGGACGTCTTCCAGAACCAATATTACGAATATTATTGATCAAAGCTCGAGAAAGTCCTTCGGGATCTAAACCAAAATGATGATAAAAGTTTTTGTCTTCAGCCGAAATAAAAGCATTTATAACAATCTTTGGTATTGATTGAATTGGTAAATAGAGGCGATGTTTTGTTGCAAACTCTGCCATAAGACGGCCATCAGAAGCATGGACGCGGGTCATTACCGGCGGCTCATAAAGTGAAAGAACTTCGTAATCAGGGAGTGCATTTGCTTGACCACTGGTCATAACACCCCATGTTATTGCTCCACAAAGTCCAATAGCAACAAAAAAACGAAGAAGATATCTTAAAAAAATCATCATAAAAACGGCTATCGCTTTCTTAAAAATTAATCAAAGAAAAAATACGTTACTTCAAACACACCAAGCGGATATCACCACAAGATTGAGATCAAGAGAAATTATTTTCTATCTTTTATTTATACTAAGGTACACTAGAACCCCATATTGATACTCTATTTTCTCACAAATTTAAAGAGGCTGTATCATTTTCTGCCTATAATGAGCAAATTGACGAATAGAATGAGCAATAGAGGCTGCCATTTGTTTTCTCCAATAAGGATCATTTAATAACTTTTCGTCCTCTTTATTGGATAAATAACCTATCTCTATCAAGACGGAGGGTATATCTGAAGCTCTTAAAACTTGAAAATTAGCATACCGATGTGGGTTATTAATCAAGTTAATATGATTCTTTGATAAACTTGAAATAACACTATTTGCAAAATTAACCGAAAATGTATGTGTTTCACGTCGTGTAAGATCCATCAAAATATCTGTAACTTCGAGTGTTTCATCTGCAGGCAAACCATCCAGCAAATCAACTTTATTTTCATTTTCAGCTAAAGATTTTGCAATGGCATCAGAGGCTTTGTCTGATATGGTATACACTGTAGCACCGCGAAGAGAATGTAGATCAATCGTATCTGCGTGAATAGATATAAAAAGATCAGCATCGAGCTCTTGCGCTTTTTTAACTCTTTCACTTAGTCTTAAAAAAATATTGGAATCTCGTGTTAAAGCAACAGTAATGTGAGAATCCTTTTTAAATTCGTCTCGCAATGCACGCGCAAAGTCTAAAGTCACATCTTTTTCTAAAACTCCAGTAACACCCCGTGCACCGCCATCAATACCACCATGACCAGGATCAAGAACAACACGGAAATTATATGCTGGCATTAACTGCGTTTTTGTATCAAAATTGGTTCTTTGCTGTTTTTTTAATATCTCATCAAATTTTTCTGGTGTACTTTTACGAATATCAATTAGCAACTGCCATAAACCATTATTTAATTTTTTTACGACACTTTTTTCAACCACAAAAGCTGTTTTACTTGTCAAAATAATGCGTGAAGTTTGTATGTCAGAGAAAGCATAACGCACATCTGAAAGCATAGCGGATAATGTATTCTGTTTCTTTAAAAGCGTATTTTGCATCGAAAAGTCAATTGTAGGTAAATTGATAACCAACCGTGCTGGCCTGTCTAAAATCTGTAAACGAACATTTGGTTTTGAATTGAAAACCGCAATAATACGCGTATGAACACTATCACCAATGGTTCGAAAATTAATAAGTCTCAGAGGATCTGCAGCTTGAACACTGATTTGGAATAGCAAAAAAAATAATGAAAAGTATGTGACGAGCACAATAATATCCCCATAAGCTGTTTTCAGCTTTTTGGTAAAAAAAAATCTTATCATAAGCAAAATACTCTACATTACATTTGTAATAATTTATCTTGGTTATATAAAAACGATACAGCAATTTATTCTCTATTTTTCAATAAAAGCTAAATAAACACTCAAAAACGAAATCAAGGTCATAAAGATATTATCATTATACATGATTTACATTGTTACTTGCCAAACGCATAATATCAACATAAAAGAATATTTATGCTTCCTAGCTGATAATAGTCATCTAAATTATCTGTAACTCATATTAAGTTGTCTTTAGAGGTTTTTTGCCTATTATGCGTTGAGACTTTTTTATGGATGAAAAATTTCTATGTTATAACATTAGGATTGCATTACTTAAGATTCGTTGGTTCGGATGTCCGAACTGTTTTAAAGATTATTTTACCGGAGACTTTTAAGAAATATGAGTCATAAAAAACAGATGGAGATAATGATGAGAAATGGTGTAAATGCAGTCATGCCTCTGCACGTGGTGTTCCGTCCTGTTTTTCTGGTACCTCCCTTTTATGGCAGACAGCCTTTTATATTTACGAATAGTTATAGCGTTCGTTTGAATAAAATTGCGCATGTCGCCTTCAGGATATTAACTTATGTCAAACAAAATGCTTATAGATGCCTCCCATCCGGAGGAAACACGTGTTGTTGTTGTTCACGGCAACAAAATTGAAGAACTTGATTTTGAATCAGAACATAGAAAACAGCTCAAGGGGAATATTTATCTCGCACGTATTACGCGTGTAGAACCGTCTCTCCAAGCAGCTTTTGTTGAATATGGTGGAAACCGACATGGTTTTTTAACATTTTCTGAAATTCATCCTGATTATTATCAAATTCCTATTGCTGATCGCCTTGCTCTTCTTGAAGAAGAGGAAAAAGCAGCTGTAGGAGAAAATTCTGTAGATTCCTTTACAGAAGAAGCAACTAAAAATAAAAAACGCTCCAGAAGAACAAAAAAAAATGGAAAAAACAATGTCATAGCAGCCGATATTGAAAATGATATCACATCTGAATCAACAATAATTGATAATACAGAAGAAGCATTAAATGCCGATATCTCTTATGATGAGATCGAAATGGTTGGTGCTGAGGACATCCGTGAAGAGCTCCCAATTTATCAAAGAAAACAAGGGCGCCAGTATAAAATTCAAGAAGTCATTAAACGACGTCAAATTTTGTTGGTACAAGTCATCAAAGAAGAGCGTGGTAATAAAGGTGCTGCCCTTACAACATATCTGTCTTTAGCAGGTCGTTATTCTGTTCTAATGCCCAACACAGCACGTGGTGGTGGTATTTCACGAAAAATTACGAACGTACAAGACCGTAAGCGTCTTAAAGAAATCGTAAAAGAATTAGCAGTTCCAAAAGGTATGGGCGTTATCTTACGAACCGCTGGTGCCAATAGAACAAAAGCTGAAATTAAACGTGATTATGAATATCTTATGCGGTTATGGGATACTATTCGCACTTTGACACTCGGGTCAACGGCGCCATGCCTTGTCCATGAAGAAAGTAATCTCATCAAGCGTTCTATACGAGATCTTTACAATAAGAACATTAGTGAAATTCTTGTCTCTGGAGACCAAGGATATCGTGAAGCGAAAGACTTTATGCGTATGCTCATGCCAAGTCATGCAAAAGTTGTGCAACCTTACCGTGATCCTACACCCATTTTTGCAAGAAATAATATTGAAATTCAACTTGATAAAATGTTGCAACCACAGGTTTCTTTAAAATCTGGTGGTTATCTTGTTATTAATCAAACAGAAGCACTTGTTGCTATTGACGTAAACTCTGGCCGCTCTACGAAGGAATTCTCTGTCGAAAAGACAGCTTTACAAACTAACCTTGAAGCTGCTGAAGAAGTAGCGCGTCAATTACGCTTGCGTGACCTTGCTGGTTTAATTGTGATTGATTTTATTGATATGCTTGAAGAACGCAATGTGAAGCTGGTCGAAAAAAAATTAAAAGATTGTTTAAAAAATGATCGTGCTCGTATTCAAGTAGGTCATATTTCACACTTCGGCCTTTTAGAAATGAGTCGTCAACGTATTCGCATATCGGTTTTAGAAAGTACAACACAGCCCTGCCCACATTGCGCAGGAACAGGAAATATACGTTCTGAATCATCAATTGCGTTACATGTCATGCGCTCAATTGAAGAATATCTTCTTCATAATTCGCAATATAATATTATCGTGCGCACACCCGTAGCAACAGCGCTTTATGTATTAAATCATAAACGCAACATTCTTGTTAATTTAGAAGCTCGTTTTAAGCTTAATATTAGTATTGAAGCAGATGATAGTATTGGAACGCAACATCTTGTTATTTCTAAAGGCTCAATAGCAGAGAGCATTTCTCAATCTTCATTGGAAGATGCTAATAAGCAAGAAATTGAAGATTCTGTTTTCATAAAAAGTGAATCTATTGAAAATTCTTCTCCCATTGAAACAAACCAAAAGCGTCGACGCAAAAATCGTCACGATGAAATTACTGATCATTCTCTCTCCAACGTTCACAAAAAAGAAGATATTTTGAGTGATGATTCTTATCGTCGAGGACGTCGTCGAGGACGTCGTGGTGGTCGACGCAATCAAGATAATAGTTTTCATCAGATTCGCGTTCCTTATGCAGAACCAGTGGGAGATTTTGCTAAGCAAGCTTTAGCGGAAATTAAAGCAGCACATCGCAAACATCGTGTTTCACTTGCTAAATCTTTTGAACTTGAAGAAACAAAAAATAATACACAAGCTCTAGATATACAACAACAGGATGAATCTGAAAAAAATGATACAAGTATTAAACCTAAAAAACGTAAAGCACGTTCTTCAAAAGTAGTAGAAAATCAACTTTCTTTAGAGAATGATCAAAATGTCGTAGAACAAAAATCTCTTGAAGAAAAACCTAAAACTAGTTCAGTACGTAAAGCTAAAACAAAAAAAGCAGACAAATCTATTCATAAAGTAGAAGATAAAACTCTTGAAAATAGTAAAAAGTCAACACGTGGAGCACGTAAAAAATCATCTTCTAAAGAGACAACGCAAATACAAAAAGTATTAGAGAAAGAAACTATAATCGAGATGGAGGAAGTTGTCGAAACCTCTCCTTCCCAAATTGAAAAAACAATTAATCAACCCGTTGTTGTTTCATCAACGCCTAATGATTCTTCCAAAACTGAACGTATTGGTTGGTGGAAACGCAGAATTCTTTCGAAAAATTAAAAAACCGCCACAGAAAACTGTGGCGGTTTAAATAAACAATTATAGAAGACGTTTTAACCAATTCTATGGTGTGGGTTTATCACTTTTGTTTTGCTTTTTCTTGCTCAGCCCGCATACGATCTTCAATTTCTTTTTGCTTTGATTGAATGGCTTGCTGCATCTTTATTTGTTCTTGTTGAAAATCTTTTTCCTCCATACCAGGACCGGTATAGGCTGCTGTAAACCCATTAAGAGAAAATTCAATAGGATTAGCTGAACCACGGAAATTAACTGTGGTTACAACCATTTTTGTACCACTTTTCATAGCTGCTATAAGCTTATCATCTAAGACATCATTGGCAATACAACTTGGTCCATTACAAATAATATAAGGAATTTTTTTAGAGAAGTCGTCACCAATTTTAATTTGAACACCTTCTGGCAAAAAACGACCTGTAGGTACTTGAATACCTATACGTTTTTCATTTTGCTTCCCTTTTATTTCAACAAGATTAAAAGCCGTTAAAGGTTGTCCCGTATTCGATAATACAGTATTCATTGTATTACAAATATCAACATCATGCTGCTTACTGCAAACTTTGTACCAACCTTGTGATAAAGTTTGCGCATTTGCAGAAATACCAGCTATAAGAAAAAGGGCAGCGGCTCCAACTAATACTGAAACAGCAGAATAAACATTTTTATGCGACATGATTAAGTTAATCCTTTCAACGCGCTTTTAAGTAACTTCAAAAAAATATTAAATATAATTTCAACTTAAATTTATTAAATTATAATGAAATAACACTTAATTTTACTATTTTTACTTCAATATAAAAAAAAAAGTCAAATTTAGAGAAAAAAATATGACGAGCTATTCTAATTTTTATACACCCATATAATTCCCCTCTTTATCACATTGGTGTTTGATGCAATCTATCCATAAAACACCTCTGTGCATTTGAGCTAAGATTACACAAACGAATCAATATTGCAATATTAATTAAAATAAACTCCTATAATACTCTAAAAATCTTACTAATTAAACTTTTTACATTTATTAGTCTTCATGTTAAGCTTATGGAACCTTAGTAACAGGTGTTGCGATACGTGAAACTCCAAAATGTCAGATAAATTTTACTGTTTTCCTTATGTGCCTCGTGTGATACACAAAAACAAAATCATTTACGGTATTATTGAAACATTTGATGAATTAAAACCTCTGACTGTCTAAAATTTCTGCATAATTGTAAGAGAAATTTTTGCTAATAGACAATTTTCTGCCCTTGTTTACAACAGAATGGTGATACGCTTATGTAATAAAAATTTCATATTTTATAGCTTCTAACTGAAAAGTTAAGTTTAAAAATACGCTACTAAAGAAGTGCTTTTTCTTATTCATAATTAAGCAACATATTAATTTATAATAATAATTTATTCTTTTACATCATCAAATATTTTTTTCATAGCTATTAAGAGCCTCTGTTAACAATTCTTTTATATTACTATAAACTGAGGCTTATCGAATTAATTGCGTCTTTTGCTCAATAAAAATCTTTATCTTTCCAATCAAAATCTTTGCGTAAAATAGCACCTATATCACTTTGCAATATATCCGCTAAAATTTTGCAACTAATAACAAATATGAGGATAATTTTCCATTTATTAAATAATTCAGCTTTTCTTACTATTCTCCTACTTCGTACTCTCTCGCTATATCTACCTAGAGATAAATTTTTATTTTTTTCAAATAGATCCTGTAATTTCGAACCAAGATTATAATATTCATTCTTCAGATTTTTTAGTTCTTTTAAAAACTTATTCCGTTCCTGCAAACGCTTATAGTATTCTGCTTTAGAAAATTTTTTTCCCAAAATATCTAAATGATAAATACTCATCTTCAATAAATTGTATGCTATCTTTAATATTCTTTCTTTTGTTTTTTTAATGTTATATTGTTCCTTAGAAGATAAATCAGCGTAAGCGTTTTTTATGCTATATATTACAAGGAGTAAAAAACTATCGTTAGCAACTTTTGTAATTAAGAAAGCATGTTATCTTGGCCTAAATTTTTGCTTTTTAGAGAAGATACTTATATGCACGTTCTATTTATTGCGGTTACACCGTCTAAGCTATTTTCTTCATTGTATCAGTATGTCTTATGATAAGGAACGCAAAATGAATATGTGAGGAGTTCTTTTATTATAAACTTAAATTTTATTCTTATAAAAAATCAATAACTAGTTGTTTTATAGAATAATTTTATAAAAATGAGTAACAATTCTGAAACAATAATTTTTTTAACCAGAATGTTTTTCTGCCATTTCGACAAGCTGTGTCATAATATTAGCTGCTCCAACAAGCCTTTCATCCGCTGTGGACCAATCACGAATAAGAGCGATACTTTGATCTGGTCGAATTTTTGCCATCGAACCTTGTCTTCCAACCCACTGAACAAGAGAAACACTATTTGCAAAATAATTATTGCGAAACTGTATAACAATCCCCTTTGGTCCAGTATCCAATTTTTCTACATGCGCTTTTCGACACAATGTTTTGATATAAAAGACTTTTAGAAGGTGTTGAACTTCAAGCGGTAAAGGACCAAAGCGATCAATTAACTCCGCTGCAAATTCATCAATTTGTTCTAAATCATCAAGTTCTGTTAAACGACGATAAAGCCCCATACGTAATGGCAAGTCAGGCACGAAACTTTCTGGTATCATCACTGTTGTACCAAGTGAAATTTGAGGAGACCATTGCTTATCTTCATTTAGCTCTCCATCTTTTAATTCAGCAACAGCTTCTTCAAGCATTTTTTGATAGAGTTCAAATCCAACTTCTTTAATATGCCCCGATTGCTCTTCACCTAAAAAATTGCCTGAACCGCGGATATCCATGTCATGGCTTGCCAATTGAAAACCGGCCCCCAAGGTGTCAAGAGATTGTAAAACTTTGAGACGGCGATCAGCAGCAGCTGTTAAAACTTTACCAGCAGGAAATGTAAAGAGTGCATAAGCACGTTGTTTTGAGCGCCCTACCCTCCCTCGTAACTGATAGAGTGCAGAAAGACCAAACATCTCAGCGCGATGCACAATTAGGGTATTGGCTGTTGGAATATCAAGACCAGATTCAATAATGGTTGTCGATAGCAAAACATCATATTGCCCATCATAAAATGCATTCATGATATCATCAAGTTGTCCAGCCGGCATTTGTCCATGAGCCACAACGAATTTCAGTTCTGGTACATGTGTTTTGAGATATTCTTCTACAAAAGCCAGATCAGAAATACGAGGACAAACATAGAAACTTTGTCCGCCACGATAATATTCTCGAAGCAGGGTCTCCCGTATAACAAGTGCATCAAAGGGTGAAATAAAAGTACGAACCGCCATTCTATCAATGGGGGGCGTTGTTATCAATGAAAGTTCACGTACACCCGATAATGCTAACCCTAAAGTGCGTGGTATGGGAGTTGCTGAAAGTGTGAGAACATGAATATCACTTTTAAGCTCTTTTAAACGCTCTTTGTGTTTGACACCAAAATGCTGTTCCTCATCAATGATGAGAAGGCCTAACCGTAAAAAATTAACTGCACCACTTAATAATGCATGGGTTCCAATGACAATATCGATTGTACCATCTGAAACACCTTTTTTTACTTGTGCAAGTTCTTTCGCTTTTACAAGTCTTGAAGCATGTCCAATTTTAACCGGTAATCCTTGAAACCGCGAAATAAATGTCTTGTAATGTTGACGTGAAAGCAAAGTTGTCGGTACAACAACAGCAACCTGATATCCATTTAATGCTGCGACAAAAGCACTTCGAATGGCTACTTCAGTTTTTCCAAAACCAACATCACCGCATATCAAGCGATCCATAGGCTTTCCTGAGGCTAAATCGTCTAAAACAGCATCAATTGCATTCATTTGATCTTCCGTTTCTTCATAGGGAAAGCAAGCAACAAACTCATCAAATGGTCCAATTGGTGGAAGTAAAGCAGGCGCAGCACGAGTCATACGCTCTGCAGCTATACGAATTAATTGCCCTGCCATTTCCAATAAATGTTTTTTAAGCCGAGCTTTACGTGCTTGCCAAGCAACACCCCCTAATTTATCTAAAGTTACCTCTGTTCCTTCTGAGCCATAACGTGAGAGAAGCTCAATATTTTCAACAGGTAAAAAGAGTAAATCGCCTCCAGCATATCTAATTTCAAGACAATCTCGTAAAATTCCAGTGGTTTTGATGGTTTTAAGACCAACAAATTGGCCAATACCGTGGTCGATATGCACAATAATATCACCAGAATTTAAAGCAGAAATTTCAGAAATAAAATTTGTATTATTTTTACGCCGCTTTGGCGATCTTATAAAACGATCGCCAAGGATATCTTGCTCTGCTATAACAGCCAAATCCTCAGCCTCAAAACCATGTTCTATCATGATAACAGCTGCTAATATGCGATCTCGTGGTGTTGCTTTGACAGTTTGCAAGGATTTTGCAACATCTATTTTTTTCAATCCATGCTCATCGAGAACTTGTAGCAAACGATTGAGAGATCCTTCACTCCAACACGCTAAAAGCACTTTTTTACCAGCAGTGCGTAAAGATGCGATATGATCAATAACACTTGAAAAAACATTTTTTTCCTGCGCATTACGCTCTTTTACAAAATCATATCCCTGTTTAACATTGGTGTGAATAACAGTTTTTTCCAAACTTTGTGGAATATTAAAAGGCGAAAAATCAATACGCTGTGAAGATTGTTGCACACCCTCCAAAACACGCTCTGGCGTTAAATAGAAAAGACTAGGATCTATTGGATGATAAGAAATAGAAATTTTTTCATCATTTTCGCGCTCTTTGCGCGCGTTATAATAGTCCTCAATAAGACGATAGCGCTCAATGAAGGCTTCTTCTATGAGATGCTCAAAAACTATCGGTAAGTTACCACAATGGTCAAAAAAACTATCAAGGTTTTCATAAAAAAATGGAAGCCAATGTTCCATACCGGCAAAACGCCGACCTTGAACAATTGCTTCATAAAGCATGTTATTTTTTTGTGATACACCAAATGTACGGGTATAATTGCTCTTAAAACGGCTTATGCGTTCTGGTGTAAGAACAACCTCACTCATTGCCTGTAATAAAAGTTCAGTTTTTTGACCTGTTGTCCTTTGACTTTCTGGATCAAATATGCGGATACTTTCTAGGGTATCTCCAAAAAAATCAAGACGTAAAGGTTCAACATCCATGGGAGAAAAGATATCAAGTATTCCTCCTCTTACAGCAAACTCACCAACATCACGGACAACCGTAACGCGTTCAAAACCATTGGTTTCTAAAAACTGAATAAGATTTCCCATGTTATTGCGCTGGCCAACACGTGCGTGAATAAGCTGAGCTTCTATCATTTCACGAGGAGGTAACTTTTGCATAATCGCATTTGCTGTTGTTAATATAATTGCAGGATGTGGGTCTTTACGTAAATTTGCTATGTGTGCCAATGCTGATAGTCGACGTGCCATAACAGCAATTCCTGGTGACACACGATCATAAGGCAAACAATCCCATGCAGGAAATTGAAGTATGGGTAAATTGGGCTCAATAAAATTTAAAACTTGTTGTAAATGAACAATTTTTGTTCCGTCGCGGACAACATAGATGAGTGGTTTACCTTGTGCAATTTCTGAACTTAATTTAGCAAGCGCAAAGGCTTCAAATCCATCAGGAACTCCATCAAAAATCATACGAACAGAATTATTTTTGGGAATAACAATTTTTTTAAATATAGGCATCAGGATTAATAACTTAAGCAAATACGATAATTGGCAATATCACGAAAAAGTGGACTATCAACTTCAGAGGGTGGCAAAACTTCTCCAGTAATCCATGTGAGTAAATCACGATCATTAAAAGACATAATATATTCAAGTTCAGAGAGCGTTTTATCATTCATTTCAGCAATATGAGCATCGACATAATGTCCAAAAATGAGATCCATTTCACGAATACCGCGATGCCATGCACGAAAAATCAATCGACGACGACGCACATCTAATTGATTTTTGTCAACGACAAAAACTGTCATAAAAATCTCCTTGAATAAAGTAATATAAACTATTCAATTAGTCGTATAAAATTTGTACCTTGCTTTTAAGGAAGTTCTATAATCTTTTGTTCTTTAAGTGTAATTCGACGATGCATTTGCTTAGCCAAAGCGTAATTATGTGTTGCAATAAGAGCAGAAAGACCCGACTGACGAACAAGGATAGACAAAGCTTGAAAGACATAAGCTGAAGTTACTGGATCAAGATTTCCTGTAGGTTCATCAGCCAAAAGAACCGAAGGGCCATTTGCTACTGCACGTGCAATAGCAACACGTTGTTGTTCTCCTCCCGATAACTCTGAGGGACGATGGTTAGCACGATGAGAAATACGCAGATACGTCAATAATTTGCGCGCACGATCTTCTGCTATGGATTTTTTTAATCCTGCTATCATTTGCGGTACCATGACATTTTCTAACGCCGTAAACTCTGGAAGTAAATGATGAAATTGATAAACAAAACCAATATCATTTCGTCTTATAGCTGTTCGCTCACTATCAGAGCGCTTTGCACAAGAAACACCCCGTAACATCACATCACCAGCTGTTGGTTTTTCTAATAATCCAGCAATATGAAGAAGTGTTGATTTTCCAGCACCAGATGGTGCAACAAGTGCGACAAGTTCTCCACGATTAAGAATAAAATTTGCTTTATCTAAAACAATGAGCGGCTTGTGACTCTCGAAAAAGTGTCTTTCAATCTCTACAAGCTCTAAAATAGCTGTCATTATTCATACCTCAAAGCTTGTACGGGATCTAGCTTAGCAGCACGCCATGCCGGAATGAGAGCAGCAAGAAACGACAAAAATAAAGCCATCATAGCAACCAAGATGGTCTGTTTCCAGTCAATTTGTGCAGGCAATTTTGTTAAAAAATAAAGTTGAGGATTAAAAACGTCGACATTAAATAACCAAGATATAAAGTCTTGGATATGATTAATATTCGCGGTCGCGATAACACCTAAAACTAAACCCAATATAGTTCCAATAAAACCAATCATCATTCCTGTAATGATAAATATACGCAAAATCGCACTCTGTTGAGCCCCCATCGTGCGTAAAATCGCAATATCATGACTTTTATCTTTTACAAGCATAATCAGCCCTGAAATAATATTTAAAGCAGCAACAAGAACGATCAGAGAAAGAATGAAAAACATAACATTTCGTTCAATCTGTAAGGCTGAAAAAAAAGCCTGATTGCGTGTACGCCAATCAATTAAATAGACCTGTTGATCAACTGTTTTTTCTACAACAGGTTTTATTTGATCAACAGCATCAGGATCATTTAGAAATAATTCTAAAGACTGAACCTTATCTCCCAAATTAAAAAACATTTGTGCTTCATGGAGAGGCATAAAGATAAATATTGAATCATATTCAGACATACCAACTTCAAAAATAGCAACGACTTTATAAGCTTTCACGCGTGGGGTAACGCCAAAAGGAGTCTCATCACCATCTGGAGTAATAATACGAATATCTCTTCCAACTGTCAGCCCTAATTTTTCTGCTAAGCCACTTCCAATTGCAACACCTTCTTCTTCATCAAACCGAGAAATCGATCCTAATTTAATGTTTTGAGAGACTGTTTTAAGCTTTTCTAGATCTTGTTTGCGCATACCACGAACTAATGCGCCAGAGCCACCTTGAACTTCACCTTGAACAAGCGCTTGACCTTCAATAACAGGCAAAGCAAACTTCACACCATTTGTAGATTCTAAAGAAGAAATAAGAGTCTTATAATCAGAAAAACCAGAATCAACTGTTTGAACAATAAGATGCCCATTCATACCAAGAATACGATTGAGAAGCTCTGTACGAAAGCCATTCATCACCGCCATAACAACAACCAGAGCAAATACGCCCAACATAATCCCAATAAGAGAAATAATTGAAATAACAGATGCAATGACATGTTTTTTATTGGGAATCATGTAACGAAAAGCGATCATCCACTCATAAGATGAAAACCATTTGTCTTTCAGCCTCTTCATAACATTTCCTATTAATTCATAGAAAGTTGGCTGAGTACATCTTCAACCTTTAGAGATTTTTTTACACCTGTTTTTCGATCTTTAATTTCAACTTCATTTTGTGCAATGCTGTTAGGACCAACAATGATTTGCGTTGGTAAACCAATCAAATCCATTGTTGCAAATTTTGATCCAGGACGTTCATTTCTATCATCTAATAATGGATCAAAACCAGCCTCCTTTAATCCCTGATAGAGAAACTCACATGCCTTCGTGCATTTTTCATCATCGGATTTCATATTGATAATCCCAAAATCAAACGGTGCCATCGACTTTGGCCAAATAATACCATTTTCATCATGAGAAGCCTCTATAGCGGCCGCAACAAGACGCGAAGGTCCAATACCATAAGATCCCATAGCGACTACATGCTCTTTTCCATCTTGTCCCATAACTTTTGCTCCCATTGGAGCAGAATATTTCGTGCCAAAGTGAAAAATATGCCCGACTTCAATACCACGCGCTGAAAGACGATTATGATCAGAAACTTTAGCCCACTCCTCTTCATTATGCATTTCTTCCGTCGCTGCATAAAAAGATGTCCATTGTTTAACAATATCATCTAAAACAGCTTTATCACTAAAATCGATTGAACTATCAGGAACAGTAAGTTCAAGAAATTGTTTATCACAGAAGATAGCGCTCTCTCCCGTTTCAGCCAAAATGATAAATTCATGACTGAGTTTCCCCCCTATTGGACCTGTATCTGCACGCATAGGAATTGCTTTTAAGCCAAGACGAGAAAAAGTGCGTAAATAAGCAACAAACATACGATTATAAGATGTTTTAGAGCCTTCATAATCAAGATCAAAAGAATAAGCATCTTTCATTAAAAATTCCCGTGCCCGCATCACACCAAAACGTGGGCGAATTTCATCACGAAATTTCCATTGAATATGATACAAATTAAGTGGAAGATCTTTATAAGAACGAACATATGAGCGAAAAATATCTGTTACCATCTCTTCATTGGTTGGACCATAAAGTAAATCACGCTTTTGACGATCTTTAATGCGAAGCATTTCCAAACCATAATCATCATAACGACCGCTTTCACGCCAAAGATCAGCAGATTGAATTGTAGGCATCAATATTTCTATTGCACCCGCACGTTCTTGCTCCTCACGAATAATTCTACAAACTTTATCAAGCACTTTTTTTCCCAAAGGAAGCCAAGAATAAATCCCTGATGTTTGTTGTCGAATCATTCCAGCGCGTAACATGAAGCGATGAGAAACAATTTCTGCTTCTTTAGGATTCTCTTTTAAAAGTGGAAGGAAATATTGAGAAAGACGCATTGAAATAATTAACTCCTAATCACACCTATTATATCGAAACAATTTATCATACCCTCTATTCATCTATATCCGCATTCTGAATACTTTCAAATATAACGATCTTATTATTTAAAAATTTATTGGGCTTTATTTTCTATTTTTCTTATTTAGCAATAAAATAAAAATGCTCTTCTCTTTTTAAATAACGTAATATGAAAGTTCCTTATTTTGACCGATGTAAAAAAACTGTACAGATAGGTTTTTTTTGCCAAATTTCATGAACAGCCGCTCTCACAGCACGTCGTGTTGCCTCTCGAATAAGTTCATTATTTTTCTGTTTCATGCGTGGGATATTATAAACTGTATTTTCTACAATATCTAAAAGAATATCTTTTAAACTTTCTCCCTTTCCATTGCTTTCAGGTAACCCGAATGTTGTTAGACCTATATCCCCTAATAATTCATGCTTACTATTTATATGGAGAGAAATAGTAACATGACCAGCATAACTTAGTTTGCGACGTTCACGAATCCCTAGTTCATTTTCATCTCCAATTAGGCAACCATCCTTATAGATGCGGCCAACAGGAACTTGATCAACAACTTCTACAGGCTCTGGTGCAAAACGTAACATATGTCCATTTCTGATATCTGTAACAATTTTAATACCCGCTTGACGTGCTAAAGTTGCCTGAGCCTTAAGATGCATTGCTTCCCCATGTACAGGAACAAGTATCTGTGGTTTTACCCAATCATACATCTGTAAAAGTTCTGAACGACGGGGATGACCTGAAACATGAACAAGTGCATCTTCATTCGTAATAATTTCAATACCCAAATCAATGAAACGATTTTGTACCTCAATAATCGCTTTTTCGTTTCCTGGAATACTTCGTGATGAATAAATAACGGTATCACCAGCAGAAAGTGCAATATTTCTCATTCCATCACGTGACAGTTTAGCCAAAGCAGCACATGGCTCACCTTGGCTCCCTGTAACAATTAAAACAAGATCTTTTCGCGAGATGTAACCATAATCATCTTCCGTTACAAATGGTGCTAAACCATTCATATAACCAAGTTCTTGTGCAACCATAATACTTCGCTTAAGGGAACGCCCAATAACAAGCACTTTACGTCCAGCAGCTTCAGCTGCAAGAGCAATAGAACGTATCCGACCAATATTAGAAGAAAAAGTTGCTATTGCAACGCGCCCTTCAGCTTTGGAAATAATCTCAGAAAGACTGGCTTGAACCTGCTGCTCTGATGGAGATATACCATCCCGACACGCATTTGTAGAATCACAAAGTAATGCTAAAACACCTTTTTTTCCTAACGCACGAAATCTTTTTTCATCCGTCACGGCCCCAAGTGAAGGAGTATGATCAATTTTCCAATCACCAGTATGAATCACAGTCCCCAGAGAGGTTGTAATTGCTAAAGATACAGATTCTGGTATTGAATGGTTAACAGCTATAGACTCTACAGCAAAGGAACCTACCTGAAAACAATCACCAGCTTGAAAAATATTGAGTAAAATTTTTTGAGATTCAAAATCTAATTGTTTTTTAGTTTCCAATAATCCTGCCGTAAAAGGCGTACAGTAAATTGGAACTTGTAACTTTGGCCATAAATCAAGAACGGCCCCATAATGATCTTCGTGTGCATGTGTTAAAACAAGACCCCGTATATTATGTTTTTCACTTTCTAGAAAACGAATATCAGGAAAAACAAGGTCGATTCCTGGTAATTCAGAACCAGCAAAACTAATTCCCATATCAACCAGCAGCCATTCACGAAGATGTTGGGGACCAAATCCGTAAGCAGCTAAATTCATCCCTATTTCACCTACACCTCCCAGAGGTAAAAAAACAAATTCATTCTTATTGGCTGCAACCATAAACATCTCCCAAAATCATTAAGGTATCTGATGGTAAAATAATTTTTTAATAACGACCTGCATTAATAGAAGCAGCCGAACCAAAATGAACATCTCCAGCTGTTATAATGGCTGTCTGACCATTTTTTTGCTTTATGATGCAGTTAAAATCACTATCAAGACCATCAAAAACACCCTCAATGACTTTTTCATCATTCACCACTTTGACATGTTTCCCAAGGTGAGCAGAATATAAAAGCCATTTTTTTCGGATTATTTCACATCCTTTTGGTTGTTTCCAAAGAAGGTAATTTTTAGAAAAACACTCCGTCAAAACCGTAAATAATTGTTCTGCTTCAATATGCAAACCGATATTCTTTAAGCTTGAAGTGGGATAGGGTGCATTTTCATAATTATATTTCACATTTATTCCAATACCAATAACCAATGCATATTGTTGTGATGACAATTTTAAAATCTCAAGCAAAACTCCAGAGCTTTTTGCTCCTCTGAGCAAAATATCGTTTGGCCATTTTAAACTCACAATATTGTCTGTCTGCTTTTCATCTTTTATCAATTGTTTTATTGCCTCTGCCACACTTATTCCAGCAACAAAACCAAGTTGAGCTGCAGTTTGATGAACAATATCATCAATTAATAAAAGACTAGAATAAAGGTTCCCTTTGGGACTAGACCAAGTCCTCCCTCTTCTTGCTCTTCCTTGTGATTGTTCTTGTGCAACAATCCAAAGATTACCTTGATGACCAGTTTGCGCTTTTCGTTGCGCAATGAGATTTGTTGAGTCAACACTATCGTACGCTTCAATAGTGTATCCTTGTTCTTGAGCAAAATCTGATAAAATATAAACCATATTCATTAAAACAATGCAGCTGCTGCTTTTTCTGCTAATTCAGCAAACCAAACTCCAAAAAGTGTATAAAATAAAATAAACAATGCAGAAAGACCGAGACAAAATTGAAGCTCATTCGATAAAGCAACAAAATGCGCTTTTGCGTCATCAAACCACATAATTTTAATGACTCGTAAATAGTAAAAAGCTCCAACGACAGATGCTATCATCCCAACAACTGCAAGTGGCGTCAGACCAGCATGGACAGCAGCAGAAAATGTATACCACTTCCCAAAAAAACCAGCCATAGGTGGTACACTAGCTAACGAGAAAAGCTGTATTGTCATAACAATAGCCATAAACGGATTTGTCTTTGCTAACCCTGAAAGATCATAAATATTTTCAACATTGCTATTCTGAGAGCGCATTCCAAGAATAAAAGCAAACGAGCCAATCGTCATTCCAAGATAAATCGTCATATAAAGAATAACACTTTTTATTCCTAGCATATCTCCAGCAGATAAACCAACAAGTGCATAGCCCATATGACTGATCGACGAATAAGCCATTAAGCGCTTAATGTTATTTTGACCAATTGCAGCAAATGCACCAAGTATCATTGATGCAATCGCCATGAAGACCAAAATTTGTTGCCATGCAGGCATCACATTATCAACATGCCCTAGGGGAATAAAGGTCATCACAATAATACGGATGATTAAAGCCATTGCAGCAACTTTAGGAGCACCAGCAAAAAATGCTGTAATCGGTGTTGGCGCTCCTTCATAAACATCAGGTGTCCACATATGAAATGGAACAGCAGAAATTTTGAAAGCCAAACCAGCTAAAATAAAAACAATTCCAAAGATAACTCCCAATTGCAAATTTTTACTTTTTAAAGCAACAGCAATTTCGTGAAAACCAATTTGACCCGTAAAACCATAAAGCAAAGAAATACCATAAAGCAGCAATCCTGAAGATAATGCTCCTAAAACAAAGTATTTTATACCGGCTTCAGAAGATTTTACATTATTACGATTAATCGCTGCTAAAACATATAAAGCTAAAGATTGCAGTTCTAACCCCATATAAAGCGACAGCATATTACCCGCTGAAATCATAAACATCATTCCAAGGGTTGCTAAAAGAACAAGCACTGGAAATTCGAATATATTAAACTTTTGTGCATTGGCAAAACCAACAGACATGATAAGAGAAAAGAGTGCACCAATAAGCATTAAAATTTTCATATAACGACTAAAGGAATCAATAACGAGCGCATTGGTTTGAAATGAACCATTTTTCGGAAAAACTATAAGAATAATAATGGTTGCCACAAGAAGTGCCATGGCTAAACCTGTTACTGTTAAAGAAGCACGTGTATTGGAATAAACACCAATCATAAGCAACACGACAGCTCCTAATGCGATTAAAAGCTCCGGAAGAATTAAGACTAATTGCGCTATTATTTCAGTTTGCATGTGCATTCTTCCCTTATCTAGTGCAGTTTATTGATGAGGGTTTCTACGGAAAACGCCGTTGCTTTAAGAATAGGCGTTGGATAGATACCAAAGAATATTGTAAGAATAACCATTGGATAAAGGATGAATTTTTCTCTTAAAGAAAGATCTATTAATACTTTTAAATTTTCTTTATCCAAGGAACCAAAAACCACACGCCGATAAAGATAAAGGGCATAGGCTGCCGATAAGATAACACCTGTTGTTGCTAGAACAACAACCAATTTATTTACTTGAAAAACACCTATTAAGGTTAAAAATTCACCCAAAAATCCTGAGCTTCCAGGCAAACCAACATTTGCCATAGTGAAAATTAAGAAAACAACTGCATATTTAGGCATATTATTCACTAAACCACCAAACGCTGAAATTTCACGTGTATGCAAGCGATCATAGATAACTCCAACACAAAGAAACAACGCTGCTGAAACAATTCCATGGGATAGCATCTGATAAATAGCCCCTTGTATCCCTTGTTCATTCGCAGAAAAAATGCCCATTGTCACATACCCCATATGCGCTATTGAAGAATAAGCAATAAGCTTTTTGATGTCATTTTGAACAAGTGCAACCAACGACGTATAAATAATAGCGATAAGCGATAATGTGAAAATCAAAGGTGCAAAATCTGCTGAAGCGATAGGAAACATAGGCAAAGAAAAACGAAGAAAACCATACCCACCTAATTTGAGTAAGACACCAGCTAAAATAACGGAACCCGCTGTCGGTGCTTCCACGTGAGCATCAGGAAGCCATGTATGAACTGGCCACATTGGCATTTTAACTGCGAAAGAAGCAAAAAATGCAAGCCATAACCATATTTGCATATGAGCAGGAAACTGGTAATTGAGTAAAGTTGGTATATCAAGTGTCCCAGCCTCCCAATACATAGCCATAAGAGCAACCAGCATAAGCACTGAACCAAGTAAAGTATATAAGAAAAACTTTATACTTGCATAAACACGACGTGCTCCACCCCATACACCTATAATGATAAACATTGGAATAAGGCTGCCTTCAAAAAAAACATAGAACAGCATTGCATCAAGAGCACAAAAAACGCCAATAATCGCAACTTCTAGAAGAAGAAATGCAATCATATAAGCCTTTAATCTCTCTTTAACATTCTCCCAACTTGCTAAAATACAAAAAGGCAAAAGAAAAGCCGAGAGAACAACAAAAAGAATAGAAATACCATCAACCCCCATATGATAGCTAATGCCCCCCCCTAACCAACTGGACTTTTCAACCATTTGAAAATTTGGGTTGCTAGAATCAAATCCTATCCAAATAATTAAAGAAATAATAAAAACAAATAGAGTCGTAAAAAATGCGACATTACGTATATTATGGCGTGCTACTTCACTATCATCTTTGATAAACAAAATCAGAAGCACACCAACAAGTGGCAAAAATGTAACCGTAGAAAGAATAGGCCAATCGGTCATTAGTTTACGCCCCCGATCATCATCCATGTAATGAGTAATGCAACGCCGATAAGCATTGCAAATGCATAGTGGTAAAGATAGCCTGTTTGCAATCGAACAATTCTATTTGTAATATCAACAACACGCGCTGCGATACCATTAGGACCTAGACCATCAATAATCTTACCGTCTCCCACTTTCCAAAGAAAAGAACCAATTCTAAAGGTAGGACGAACAAACAAAAAATTATATAATTGATCGAAATACCATTTTTGGTACAGAAAATTATATGCTCTTGGCATAATACGAACCATTTTCTTAGGAAGAGATGGAATAGAAACATAAAATAAATAAGCTAAAATAAACCCAAGAACCATCGCTATAAAGGGCGACCATTTTACCCAATTAAAGACATGGTGGGCATCATGAAGAATGTGATTGTGTCTGCTTGTAAATAATGCTCCCTTCCAAAAAGCATTATACAAGTCACCAAAAAAGTAAGGTTGGAAAACGACACCAGAAAATATTGCTCCAATAGATAAAAGAAAGAGTGGAATCAACATAACTGGAGGTGATTCATGAACATGATGCATAACATCAACTGTTGCCCGTGGTTTACCATGGAATGTCATAAAGATAAGCCGCCATGAATAGAAACTTGTTAATAAAGCTGCAAAAACAAGAAGATAAAAAGCATATCCTGAAGCAATATTATGGGATACAAAAGCAGACTCTATAATCGCATCTTTTGAGAAAAAACCTGCAGTCCCGAAAAGTGTTCCTGGAATTCCAACACCTGTCAATGCAATGGTCCCGACCAGCATCATCCAATAGGTGACTTTTATATGTTTGCGTAACCCACCCATTTTTCGCATATCTTGTTCATCAGATACAGCATGAATGACAGAACCTGCACCAAGAAACAATAAGGCTTTAAAAAAAGCATGCGTAAAAAGATGAAAGACAGCAGCGCCATAAGCTCCAACACCTAATGCCACAAACATATAACCGAGCTGAGAGCATGTAGAATAAGCAATAACACGTTTAATATCATTCTGCACCAACCCCACAGTTGCTGCAAAAAACGCTGTTGTTGCTCCAACAATAATAATCACGGTCAAAGCAGTTGAAGAAAGTTCAAAAATTGGCGACATACGCGCAACCATAAAAACACCAGCCGTTACCATTGTAGCAGCATGAATAAGCGCTGATACAGGGGTTGGTCCTTCCATTGCATCAGGCAGCCAAGTATGTAAAAGAAATTGTGCTGATTTTCCCATCGCGCCAATAAATAATAAAAGGCATGTAATGGTAATTGCCGTCTGCCCATCAAATTGCCAACCTAAAAATGTCATATTTTGTATAAGGTTATTGTTTGCAGCTTTTGCAAAAATGGAAGCAAAATCAACCGATTGGAATAAAACAAAAATACTAAAGATTCCTAAGAGAAAACCAAAGTCTCCAACACGATTAACTACAAAAGCTTTCATTGCGGCCTTATTAGCAGAATCGCGCTGAAACCAAAAACCAATGAGTAAATAAGAAGCAAGTCCGACACCTTCCCATCCAAAAAACATCTGAATCAAATTATTGGATGTGACCAACATAAGCATCATAAATGTAAACAAAGAAAGATAAGAAAAAAAACGAGACCTTGAAGGGTCATGGTGCATATAACCAATTGAATAAATATGTACCAATGCCGAAACACTGTTCACAACAATAAGCATGACAGCTGTTAATGTATCAACATGTAAAGCCCAATTAAAGCTTAAGTCACCAATAGTAATCCAATGTAATACCAAGACATCAATCGCTGGAATATGACCAAGTGCAATACTGAAAAATGCTATCCACGATAGTATGGCAACAACAACCATAAAGCTACATGTTATCAATTCGCTCGCACGATCTCCTATCGTTTTTCCACCTAGTGCAGCAATTAAAAAACCCAAAAGCGGAAGAAAGACAATCGTATAATACATCACTGGTTAGCCTTTCATTACATTAACATCTTCAACCGCAATGGAACCACGATTACGGAAAAAAACGACTAGAATTGCTAAACCAATGGCAGCTTCAGCAGCTGCTACGGTTAAGACAAATAAAGCGAATATCTGACCAACGAGATCATGAAGAAATGCTGAAAATGCAACAAAATTGAGATTAACTGAAAGCAATATAAGCTCAATGGACATCAAGATAATAATCACGTTTTTTCTGTTGAGAAAAATTCCAGCAATACCAATTGTAAACATCAAAGCAGAAACAGTGAGATAATGTGTAATATCAATATACATCTACATAGCCCCCCTTACATACCTTTGCCTGATTCAACTTGTTTGATTTCAATGGCACTTTCTACCGTTCTAGAAACTTGCTCCGCAATAGATTGCCGCTTTACTCCTAATTTATGACGAAGTGTTAAAACAATAGCCCCAATCATTGCAACCAATAAAATCATTCCAGCAATTTGAAAATAAAAAACATAATCCGTATAGAGAATATCACCTAATGCTTGTGTATTTGTTCGCTGCGCTAAATCTGGCATTGGTTGGGTAACATGCGTTCTCAAGTCCGGAGAAAAATAGCTACTCACAAAAACAACAATCAATTCTACAGCGATAATAACACCAATAAGAGCTCCAATAGGAGCATACCGAAGAGTTCCACTCTTTAATTCAGCAAAATCAACGTCAAGCATCATAACGACAAATAAAAATAAAACAGCGACAGCTCCAACATACACAACAAGCAGAATAAGCCCTAAAAACTCTGCTCCTGCAAGCAAAAATAAAGCCGCTGCATTAAAAAATGCGAGGATTAAAAACAAAACAGAATGCACTGGATTGCGTGCTGTAATAACAATAACTGCACTTGTTAGCATAATAAAAGCAAACAAATAGAAAAATGCCGCCGCTAGATCTGTTAGCATAGGCTTCTCCTCAAATATTCAAACAATTGGTATAAACTTCATACCAGATTACAATTTATCGGAAAAATATCCGACACCTCATTTAACGATACACTTAACGATAAGGCGCATCCATCAATATATTTCGAGCAATTTCTCGCTCCCAACGATCTCCATTCATTAAAAGCTTTTCTTTATCATAATAGAGTTCTTCACGCGTTTCTGTTGCAAATTCAAAATTTGGACCTTCAACAATAGCCTCTACCGGACAAGCCTCTTGACAAAAACCGCAGTAGATACACTTAACCATATCGATATCATAACGAACAGTTCTACGCGTACCATCATTACGTCGCGGTCCAGCCTCAATTGTAATCGCTTGCGCAGGGCAAATCGCTTCACATAATTTACAAGCAATACACCGTTCTTCACCATTTGGATAGCGACGCAATGCATGCTCACCGCGAAAACGCTGAGATACAAAACCTTTTTCATAAGGATAATTAATCGTGGGCTTTGGTGAAAAAAATTGACGCATGGCTAAGAAAAAAGCACTCACAAATTCCAATAGAAGAAGTGACTTTGCCGCCTGAATAAAACCTGACATCGTAAAATCTCCTCTTAAACGAAATCCGTAAACTTTAAAAAAGCAGCAGTTATCACAACCATTGCTAGTGAGAGAGGAAGAAAAACCTTCCAACCAAGCCGCATGAGCTGATCATAGCGATAACGTGGAACAAATGCTTTAACCATAGCAAACCAAAAAAATACAAAACAGACTTTTAAAACAAACCAAATGATACCAGGAACCCAATTAAACCACCAAACATCTAAGGGTGGCAGCCAACCGCCTAAAAATAGAATGGTTGTTAATGCGCACATTAAAACAATCGCAACATATTCACCAAGAAAGAAAAGCATGTAAGGCGTTGAAGAATATTCTACCATATGACCAGCTACAAGTTCAGATTCTGCTTCCACCAAATCAAATGGAGGACGGTTTGTCTCTGCGAGCGCAGAAATAAAAAATATAATAAACATTGGAAAAAGGACCAACCAATTCCAATCGAGAAAGCTGTTAAAAGGAAGACCAAGAGTTGTACCAATTCCAGAACTTTGTTTATGAACAATTGTTGTGAGATCCAATGAGCCACTTATTAAAATGACAGTCACAAGCACAAAACCAATGGAAACTTCATAAGAAACCATTTGTGCCGCCGAACGAAGCGCTCCTAAGAAAGGATATTTAGAGTTTGATGCCCATCCCCCCATAATAACACCATAAACTTCAAGAGATGAAATGGCTAAGATATAAAGCAAGCCAACATTAATTTTTGCAACTTCCCAACCTTCATTAACTGGAATAACAGCCCACGTTGATAAAGCAAGTGTAGCAGACACAAAAGGCGCCAACAGAAAAACACCCTTATTAGCACCAGCAGGGATAATAGGCTCTTTAACAACAAATTTAATTAAATCCGCAAAAGACTGTAACAAACCCCATGGACCAACAACGTTTGGTCCACGACGCAATTGTACCGCTGCCCAAATCTTTCTATCTGCGTAAAGAAGATAAGCAACTAAGATCAAAAGAACGACCAAAAGAAGAAGTGTTTTTCCAACTATAATGAGTAATGGCAACAGCCAAGTCATAAAGAAATCATACATCATTATTCCTTTTCCTTTGCCTTACTTTACAGTTTGCATGGCACGGTTTTTTGCAAGAGATGAACATTCAGCCATAACAGCAGAAGCACGTGCTATCGGATTTGTTAAATAAAAGTCTTTAACCATAGAAGTAAATGTTTGACTCTCTAGAGAAACCATTTTTGAACCAAGCGCCTTAAGACCACTTATATCAGAAGGTACTATATCATCAACAGCACAAAGGTGTGGATAATCATTAAACAAGCATTGTCTTAATTGAGAAAGAGAATCAAAAGGGAGTTTTTGTCCTAAAATATCCGATAAAGCACGCAAAATAGCCCAATCTTCTTTTGCTTCACCTGGAGCAAAACCAGCCCGATTTGTCATTTGAACACGTCCTTCTGTATTCACATAAAGCCCTGATTTTTCAGTGTAAGCAGATGCAGGCAAAATAACATCAGCAGCATGTGCACCATTATCACCATGGCTACCAATATAAACTGTAAAAGCTTTTGTATTGGCTAATTCTACTTCATCAGCACCAAGTAAAAATAAAACTTCACAGGTTTTAAGAATATTTGCAACCCCAAGCTTAGAAGTAAAGCCTATGTCCAATCCTCCAACAATCGATGCTGCATTATGAAGAACCCCAAACCCATTCCATTCTTCACTAAGAGCACCAATATTGTCAGCTAATTTAGCAAGACTTTTTAAAACAGATAAACCTTCATTTCCTGAAACAGCTCCCTCTCCGATAAGAATAAGGGGCCTCTTCGCTTCTTTTAAGACATTAAAAAAAATATCCTCTCCACGAATAAGTGTCGTTAATGTATCACTCCCAGATCCAAGATAAGAATAAGGATAACGTAAATCGACTTTCTCTCCAATTAATGCAATAGGAAAATTTCCCATCCGTTGGCGCTTTAAAATACGCGCATTTAAAACAGCCGCTTCATGACGTGGATTAGATCCCACAATAAGCAGTGCATCAGCCTGTTCAATACCTGCAATTGTAGGATTAAAAATATAACTCGAACGCCCAAACTCAGGCGATAAAGCCCCCCCTCTTTGGCGACAATCAAAAAGCGTTGAGCCCAATGAAAGAAGCAATGTTTTAAGTGCGTACATTTCCTCAACAGACGCAAGATCTCCAGCAATGGCTCCAATTTTTTCTGGAAAAATTTTAGAGATCACCATTTTAATTTTTGCAAAAGCTTCTGTCCAACTGACAGGCTGAAGTTTTCCATCTTTGCGTACATATGGCCTATCAAGCCGCTGAGTGCGCAATCCATCCCAAATAAAACGCGTTTTATCAGAGATCCATTCCTCATTTACATCTTCATTCGTACGCGGCATAATCCGCATAACTTCACGGCCACGACTATCAATACGGATCGCACTACCAAGCGCATCCATCACATCAATCGATTCCGTTTTTACCAATTCCCACGGACGAGCATGAAACGCATAAGGTTTTGAAGTTAAAGCTCCCACCGGACAAAGATCAATAACATTTCCCTGTAATTCAGATGTCATAGCTTTTTCAAGATACGTCGTAATTTCAGCATCTTCACCACGACCGATCAAACCAAGCTCAGAAATACCTGCAACTTCCGTTGTAAAACGAACACACCGTGTACAATGAATACACCGTGTCATGACAGTTTTGACAAGAGGTCCAATATATTTATCTTCTACAGCACGCTTATTTTCTGTATAACGAGAACAATCTCGTCCATAAAGCATTGCTTGATCTTGAAGATCGCATTCTCCCCCTTGATCACACACTGGACAATCCAAAGGATGATTAATGAGAAGAAATTCCATAACACCTTCACGTGCTTTTTTTACCATCGCCGTATTGGTAAAAATCTCAGGTGCTTCACCGTTAGGCCCTAATCGTAAATCACGAACCCCCATAGCACAAGAAGCCTGAGGTTTTGGAGGACCACCCTTAACCTCAACCAAACACATACGACAATTTCCAGCAATTGACAAAGATTCATGAAAACAAAAACGTGGAATTTCTGCCCCAGCCGCCTCAGCAGCCTGAAGCAACGTGTAGTAATCAGGAACTTCAATCTCTTTGCCATCAACTTTGATATTTATCATCACCCATCCAACCTGCGGATAACCCACTTAAAATTTGCATTCGGCTGCTCTTTAAAAAATCTTCTATCCTACTGCTTCTAAAGCAATGTTTTTGCTTTGGACTACATTTCGCGTGTACTCATCAATTCTACGCTCGATTTCCGGACGAAAATTACGTATCAACCCCTGTACAGGCCATGCGGCAGCATCACCAAGCGCACAAATAGTGTGTCCTTCAACCTGTTTAGACACTTCAAACAAAAGATCAATCTCGCGTTTTTGTGCTCTTCCCTCAACCATACGCCCTAAAAGACGCATCATCCAACCCGTCCCCTCACGACACGGAGTACACTGACCACAACTCTCGTGCTTGAAAAAAGCAGCTATACGCCAAATTGCCTTGATAATATCGGTTGATTTATCCATAACAATCATTCCCCCCGTGCCAAAAGAAGACCCGACATCTCGCATCCCATCAAAATCCATGATCGCATCGATCATATCCTCACCACGGACGACTGGACAAGAAGCCCCCCCTGGAATAACTGCTAAAAGATTATTCCACCCACCACGAACACCACCCGTATGTTTTTCAATTAATTCACGGAATGAAACACCAAGAGCGTCTTCAAATGTACAAGGTGCATTAACATGCCCTGAAACCATAAACAATTTCGTTCCAACATTATTTGCTCGTCCGATTGACGAAAACCACGAAGCACCCCGCCGCAAAATCGTTGGAACAACAGCAATGGACTCTACATTATTTACTGTTGTTGGACAGCCATAAATCCCCATATTGGCAGGAAATGGTGGTTTAAGCCGAGGTTGTCCCTTTTTTCCCTCAAGACTTTCAAGAAGAGCTGTTTCTTCACCACAAATATAAGCGCCAGCTCCATGATGAATAATAATATCACAAGCATGCCCATATTTCGTTTTTTTGCCAAGTAAACCTGCATCATAGCATTCATCAACGGCAGCTTGTAGCGCTTCACGTTCACGAATATATTCACCACGAATATAAATAAAAGCAACATTGGCTCCCATAGCAAAAGTAGCGATTGCACACCCTTCAATCAAAGTATGGGGGTCATGACGTAAAATATCACGGTCTTTACAAGTTCCAGGTTCAGATTCATCAGCATTGACAACCAAATAATGAGGACGACCATCATTCTGCTTTGGCATAAAGGACCACTTCATTCCGGTAGGAAAACCAGCACCACCACGACCACGTAAACCCGATGCCTTCACCTCATCAATGATCCAATCACGACCTTTGTCAATCATCTCTTTCAGACCATTCCAATGCCCACGCAACATCGCAGCCTTTAATGATTTGTCTTTTAAACCATACAGATTGGTGAAGATACGATCTTTATCAGTTAGCATACCCCACCTTTTTTTCTATTACCCATAGCATTTTTCGCTTTTCCTCAAATGCAATTTTTAAATATCTTTTCAAGACTTCTTACTTTTCATTAAATGTTGTCATCATGGGTAGAATAATAAAATATTTTTTCAAGAAAAATACTTAATTATGTTCCCACTCTTTCCTTATCCTTTTTTGGTGAAGACTTGAGAGATCTTTTTTTCTTTCTCATCATCAATAAGAGAAGTTAAACCACTAATCGGTTCCGACGACTTACGGCTACTTTGCGGACCAACCGCTATCTCAGAACCTTTCCCAGCTTCAAATGCATCAATAATTTCTTCAAGACGCTCAGCTGCAAGATCTTCATAAGTATCTTTAAAAATCATAACCATCGGAGCATTCACACAAGCACCAAGACATTCTACCTCTTCCCATGATAAGGTTCCATCCTGATTGGTAACAAAAGGTTCATGATGAATTTTTTTCTGACAAACTTTAATCAATTCACCAGATCCACGTAACATACAAGGAGTCGTACCACAAACTTGAATATGCGCTTTTGTTCCAACAGGCTTAAGCTGAAACTGAGTGTAAAAAGTTGCAACTTCCAAAACACGAATATAAGCCATGGAAAGAATCTGAGCAATATGCTCAATCGCGGCACGTGTTACCCAACCATCTTGCTCTTGAGCACGCATTAATAATGGAATTACAGCAGACTGCTCACGCCCTACAGGATATTTTTCTATAGTATTTTTTACCCATATCTGATTTTCTTTTGTAAAAGAAAACTCAGCGGGCTGATAAACATCATCTGCAAGACGGCGTACGGACATTAGCGATCAACCTCCCCAAAAACAATATCAATCGAACCCAAAATAGCTGTAGCATCCGCCAGCATATGACCTCTGGTTAAAAAATCCATAGCTTGGAGATGCGCAAACCCAGGAGCACGCAACTTTACACGATAAGGCTTATTGGTTCCATCAGAAACAAGATAAATACCAAACTCCCCCTTCGGAGCTTCCACAGCAACATATACTTCTCCAGGAGGCGTATGAAAACCTTCCGTATAAAGCTTGAAATGATGAATAAGCGCTTCCATTGAACTTTTCATTTCAGACCGCTTTGGAGGCACAATCTTGCGATCCAAACTCGAAACTGGTCCATTTTTTTCAGTACTCAGCAAACGCTCCACACATTGGCGCATAATTTTTGCTGATTGACGCATTTCTTCCATACGAATTAGATAACGATCATAGCAATCACTATTTTTACCTACAGGAATATCAAATTCCATTTCATCGTAACATTCATAAGGCTGACTTTTACGCAAATCCCATGGAACACCAGCTCCACGAATCATAACCCCAGAAAAACCACGTGCCCAAGCTTCATCAATACTTACCACACCAATATCCACATTACGCTGCTTAAAAATCCGATTTGGCGTTACAAGCGCATCAAGTTTACCAAGAGCAACAAGAAAAGGATCAATAAAATCACCAATATCTTCAACTAAAGATTCTGGTAAATCTTGATGCACTCCACCAGGGCGAAAATAATTTGCATGAAGACGTGCGCCACAGGCACGCTCATAAAAAATCATCAATCTTTCACGCTGCTCAAACCCCCAAAGCGGTGGTGTTAAAGCACCAACATCCATTGCTTGTGTTGTTACATTAAGCAAATGATTAAGAATACGCCCAATTTCAGAAAATAAAACACGTATTAATTGCCCTCTTTTAGGAACTTTAATATCCAACAACTTTTCAATAGCCAGAACAAAAGCATGTTCCTGATTCATAGGAGCAACATAATCCAAACGATCTAGATAAGGACCCGCTTGAAGATAAGTTTTTGTTTCCATTAATTTTTCGGTACCGCGATGCAATAACCCAATATGTGGATCTACACGCTCAACAACTTCACCGTCCAACTCCAAAACCATGCGCAAAACCCCATGCGCGGCAGGATGCTGCGGACCAAAATTGATATTAAAGTTTCGAACATTGACCTCAGCCACAATCAACCCCTTGCTTTTTAAAAAACTTCATATCAAATATCAAAAAAATCTATCATACTAAAAAATATTTAATTATTTAAGAAATACAGTACTCTAATATAACGCCTTATCAAAACCAATATCATTTTTTTTCATCCGCTTTTCCATTATATGGCAAAGTATACTGTCCTCCTTCCCAAGGAGAAAGAAAATCAAAATTACGCATCTCTTGACGCAAAACAACAGGCTCATAAATCACCCTCTTTGCTTCATTATCATAACGACATTCAACAAATCCTGTCACAGGAAAGTCTTTTCGTAAAGGATATCCTTCAAATCCATAATCTGTTAGAATCCGTCTCAAATCTGGATGTCCTGAAAATAAAATCCCATACATATCATACGTTTCACGTTCATACCACTCTGCGCCAGGATAAACCGTACAAGCTGAAGCAACAGGAGTATTTTCATCCGTACGAACTTTTACACGTAAGCGTAAATTCTCACGAGGAGATAACAATTGGTAAGAAACATCAAAGCGCTTATCGCGAGAAGGATAATCCACACCACTAATGTCTGTGAGATTAATAAATTGACAGCGCGAATCATCACGAACAAACATTAAGACATCGATAATTGCATCAAGACGTGCCACAATGGTCAATTCACCAAAAGCAATAACAGTTTCTTCAAGCTTATTTTTTAACTTGTTTTCCAAATAAGCAGCAAGTTCAACCAAAGTTTCATCCATCATGACAAGAAAACTCTCTATCGCTCTATGGATCCGGTACGACGGATTTTTTTCTGTAGCAACAATATGCCGTATAATAATGCCTCTGCTGTAGGTGGACACCCTGGAACATATATGTCGACAGGAACGATACGATCACATCCACGCACCACTGAATAGGAATAATGATAATACCCCCCACCGTTTGCACATGATCCCATAGAAATCACGTAACGTGGCTCTGGCATCTGATCGTACACTTTTCTTAAAGCAGGAGCCATCTTATTTGTTAGAGTACCTGCTACCACCATCACATCTGACTGACGGGGTGAAGCTCGTGGTGCATATCCAAAACGCTCATTATCATAATGAGGCATTGAGCATTGCATCATTTCGATAGCACAACAAGCCAAACCAAAACTCATCCACATTAAAGAACCGGTACGTGCCCAAGTAATCAAAGCATCTGCCGAAGTAACTAAAAACCCCTTATCTGATAATTCAGCATTAATATCACGAAAAAACTTATCGTCAGATCCTATAAGCTCACCAGTATTGGGATCAATGATTCCTTTTGGTTTTGGAGCCGTAATCGTTGAATTATTAGATCTTAATTCCATTCAAGGGCTCCTTTTTTCCATTCATATATAAACCCAATAGTCAAAATCGCTAAAAACACAATCATCGACCAAAAGCCAAACATACCTATTGATTCGAATGAAACAGCCCAAGGAAAAAGAAAAGCAACTTCAAGATCAAAAATAATAAATAAAATTGATACCAAATAGAAACGAATATCAAACTTCATGCGTGCATCACTAAATGAATTAAACCCACATTCATAAGCCGATAACTTTTCAGGATCGGGGGAACGATATGCTACAATGTAAGGTGTAATCAACAAAACTCCAGCAATAACCGCTGACACAATAATAAAAATCAAGACCGGTAAATAAGAGCTCAATAAATAAGCCATAACCCTCTTCCATCGTAACAAAATGCCTAAGTTTAACACAATGACTTAATATTGCGAGACCAACCAGACAAATTTAATAATCGCTCTACTAACTTTATTTATACTGCTTCAAAGGCATATAGAGCGATACTTTTCTTATCGGCATAGGTAACGCAGAGCAAAGAAAGACGCAAGCCCTATTCTTATCAACCATATAAAAAGGAAGAAAAAACATATTTATCCCCCAATCAAATACTCCACCACCTCACTCAATAGCATATGGATATTTTAAAAAGGAAATTCCACAAGGAAGCATGAAATGGCGCGAGTGACGGGGCTCGAACCCGCGACCTCCGGCGTGACAGGCCAGCACTCTAACCAACTGAGCTACACCCGCGCATTTTTTCGAACCAATTTAATTTGGTACAAGCGGTCGTGTAAGGGGTTCATGCGTATATGTCAAGAAGGATTATGCATTTTTTAAAAAAATTATCAAATACCATCTTTATTCTTGCGTTTAAAAAAATTTTTCCTTAAAGAGTTCTCATTCAATTGCTAATCATTGCATTGGGCGATTAGCTCAGCTGGTAGAGCGCCTCGTTTACACCGAGGATGTCGGGAGTTCGAGTCTCTCATCGCCCACCATTTTATTTTGTAAATAAATTTTTTATTTTACACATACTTATGAAGGAGTTGGCTTTTAAAATTTTGTCTGTTAAAGTTTGTACTTTCTGCCTCTGCATAATTTAGCGTTTTAGTTCTATTCGTGAAAAACTATGCAATACTTTAACAAACTATCTATTGATCTAGGCGTATTGCTCAAGAATCTTTTCTTCCATTCCAATTAACTTTTTGCTTATCCCACAGAAAAAGCATTATAAATATACCTAATTTCCAATCATATCTGGAAGAGGTTTTAAACTGTCAATGTAAATCTTACATAAAATTTTATCCAAATAGTGCAAACCAGCCATTCCCTCCAATACACCCTTTAGACGCACTGAATATCTGAATATTTTTATTTAAAAAATTAAAAACTTTTAAAGAGCTTTCTTATCCAATTATACTTATTTAAACTCAATAAAAACTTTCCTTGAATATATTATGTCATCCTTACAAATTTATCTCTCATAAACTGTCAGAATAATAACATTTTTTTTCGCAGATATGAACGGTCTGAATAAAATAAATATCTGGAAAGGTAAAATAATTCAAAAATACACACCCGCAAAGAATTTAATATAATTTATCAAATATTTTCAACTGAACATTTCTTATTATTACGAATATCGGTCGTTAAAACTTAAAAAATATTGCTTTGTGAAAATTTTTTAAATAGAAAAAAGAAATGATAAATATCATATTTACCTTTCATTTTTTCAGAAAAAACTATCATGTTTAAAAATAAAACTCTTAGATAACACACTCAAAGAATTGACTTATGAAGAATTATTTTAATTAAAACTTAAATAGTTTTACAAAGAACACTTTAAAATGCGTATTAAAATGATTGACCTTTTGCAAGAAATTTGTCAAAAAGCATATCCAGTTTGGAGGGGTGGCCGAGCGGTTTAAGGCACCGGTCTTGAAAACCGGCGTGCAGGAGACTGTACCGTGGGTTCGAATCCCACCCCCTCCGCCACAGCACTTTTGTAGCTTGCCAGCGGGTTTTGTATATTTTGACACTAGGTTTTGTACCAATTTATTTTTTTCAAAAGATTTTTAAGGGGTTCTCAAAGGGTCTTCAAAGGTCTTTCAAAGGTTATTTAAAGACCCTTTAATGCATCTTTTCTCTTCATCCTAAAGGTCGCAATTTGAGATGATGAGCTCTCGAGCAGCAGTCGGATTATTTGAACCACATGTATAAGATGTATTCACCTCTTTTATCTTAAATTGGTTAAAGGTTTTTCGGATCTCAGGCACATCATTGAGAGACAGAAGAAATTTTCCCTTTAATTGCGCAAGCAGTGTGGACATCGTCTGGTAATCCTCCCGCTTAAACAAATCCTTTCCATAATAATCCTCAACACCAAAATAAGGTGGATCAAGGTAAAACAAAGTGGTCGGCCGGTCATAGCGCCTGATAAACTCAGACCAGTCTAAATGTTCAATGGTCACACCCGCTAAGCGGCGGTATATAAGCTTTAATAAGCCTTCAAGTTTGAAACTGTTAAACCGTGCACCACGGTTAGGATCAACGCCAAATGTTCGTTTAGCCACCTGCCCAGCAAAACTCAACCGCTGGAGATATAAAAACCGCAAAGCCCGCTCTAAATCTGTAAGGGTCTTTGGATCTTGTAGAGCGAAACGCTGAAACGTCTCACGACTGCTTATCTGGAACTCCAACAGATCCATAAAAGGGTGATAATGGCGTTGCAACACCCGAAAAAAATTCACCACATCACCTGAGCGGTCATTGATGACTTCATATAAGGGAATCAATTTCCTCCTGAAGAATATTCCCCCCATTCCAACAAAAGGCTCAGCATAAGTGCGATGGGGAATGCCTTCAATGATTTTGATAATGGTCTTCGCCAACTTGATTTTGCCACCAACATAAGCAGCAGCTGGTTCCGTAGGATCAACAGATTTTAATGTTTCTTTACAAAGTGTATCCATAATTTTTTAACACTCTTTCATCTATATTAGCCATCTTCTCATTGCTTTAAGTGATAAGAAGTGGCTGCGATGTTAAGTTATGTTGCATCGGACGGGTGTGTTCGCAAAACTATCCCCGTTGGCTGGGCAACCAGCCCAGCCTCTATTCTTCGCTGTTTTCTTTTCCCTTGTTTGGTGCTTCGAGTGTAATTTCTGTGGTGTATCCGCTTTGTTTCTCATAGCAGTGGGTGACAGTGGAAGCTTTCCATGGTCCATTGATTTGCCCACGAAACCCTTGCAACACTAGAGGTTG
>NZ_JBHIMO010000090.1:0-890 GCF_042194195.1 Bartonella sp. MR30HLJHH
ATAAAAAGTTGAAAATTCGTTAAAGAGGAATTCCATGGACTTTACAGTGTTCACGCAACTTTTCAATAAAATTGATCAGATAACAAAAACATATGTCACGGATATTTCCTTAAAAACAACGGCTACAATTACGCCCTTTATATCAATCGGTATCACAATCGCTTTCATCATCTATGGATGGCTCATCATTCGTGGCGCTATAGATATGCCTCTCTCCGGATTTGTAAATCGTTTCCTACGGATAAGTATTATTACTTCAATAGCTCTTACCACAGGACTTTATCAGAATGAAATTGCCAATTTGATAACACAAATGCCCCATGAGTTATCAAAAGCGCTCTTAAAAGATCCACTCAATGATACACAATTAATGAATTTACTAGACAAAACAGCAACCAAAGGATTTCAATATGCAGGACGTCTTTTCCAAGAAACCGTCTTCTTCGAAGCCAATGGACTGCTTTACAGTCTCTTAGGTATCATCATCTTGCTGGCAACAAGCCTCGTAGTAGCAATCGGCGGTGGTCTCGTACTCCTGACAAAAATCGCTATTACACTTCTCGTAGGATGGGGATCACTCTTCATCATTGCTTTGCTCTGGCAACCAACTCATCGCCTTTTCGAGCAATGGATAATCCAAGTCGTCAATTATATAATCCTCTTTCTACTCTTAGCGACTGTATTTAATCTGATGATGAATATCTTTGCAAACTATTTGAGCGATATGAAACTCGATTACGACCAGAATATAAGCTTCATGTTTGGGGGTGCTCTCATCTTGTCCATTATATCCATCACGCTGTTACTCAAACTATCAAGCGTTGCCAATTCTCTCGCAAAAGGCATTACATTTGGACATCTATGGAGACATAGAAACTAGATGAGATAAA
>NZ_JBHIMO010000091.1:0-869 GCF_042194195.1 Bartonella sp. MR30HLJHH
TGATACCCTTGATCCAAACGCCCCACCAAACGCATGTGACGAAGGCGAAGGCGTCATCCATATGGATGAAGAGGATAGATAAACAAAGCTATTTTATGATGATAAAAAGAAATACTATTTTTATTTTACTATTCCTAAAAATACAGCTAAACAGCGTTCAATTTCTACCATTTTATCTGCATGAATGGAGCCGAAAGCTGGACTAACTTTTTCACATCTTACCGTCATAATCTTATCAATCATTACTTGCGAAGGTTTTTGTAAGCCATTTTTTGTGTTTGGCTGAATCGTAATGCGGAGTAATGGCGCATCAACAAGTGTACTTGTAATTGGTAAAACCGTTACACTTGTATGCTCACTAAATTGATTAGCTTGAATGATTAACGCAGGTCTTGGTTTACCAAAATCGCCTTGCATAGCTATTGTGACGAGAGATCCACGCATTATTCTGTCCAGCCATCAACATCCATTAAAGATTGATCCATCAACAACTGCATAGATGTATCTGTTTTATCCATTTTTGCGACTAAGCGACATTGGCGTCGGCACTCTTCTGCAAAGTTCGGTTGGCGAATATCTGGTACCCAAATTTGCATTAAACGCAAACCTGCTTTTCTTTGTGCGTTGCGATGTTTTTGAACGCGTTCATTGACGTGCATTGTAGCCATAACAAAATCTCCATTATGTTTCATGTAACGTATAACACAGAAAAAAGTTACATGAAACGAGATTTTTAATAAAAGGCAATAATTGCAATTTTTAATATTCACTCATCCCCGCCTTGTGTGGGGCTTTTTTATGGAGCAACATATGCGAAAAATATCATCAGAAGGACTAGCACTTATCAAACAATGGGAAGGTTTGCGTTT
>NZ_JBHIMO010000092.1:0-866 GCF_042194195.1 Bartonella sp. MR30HLJHH
GCAGGCGTGTTCTCAGGGGAAAAGTTGAAATCACGCATATTGAAAACATTGTCACCAGCTGCCGTCTTTGCTGCTTTGATCAACGTAACAAATGTTTCTCTTATCGTTTCGCGTGGATGTTTCATTGTTTTATTTCTCGCAAGATAAGCTTATACATACCGGATTCAGAGGCTTGGACATCTGTGATCACGAAGTGCTCTTGAGAGGGGGCGTTGTTGTTTTCAGGGGAAATGATTACAACATTATCTTGAGGTTTTGGTGGTAAGCCTCCGATATCATTGATACAAAGATCAAGTTCCTTTCTTGCAATTGTCGTGGGGATTCTGCCACCGGCGTCCGATTCTGAATGCTTAATGCCGTAAATTGCTGTGATACGAAAAGATTGCTGATTGTCCTTTCGCGTGTAGATGATGGGCTGCCCAAAAGTGTTGCGCACATCTTTAACCATTTGGTTTAGCAGCCCGTGCCATCGCATGTTATTTCGCTCCAATCACTGCTTTAAACAGCATTTCTGGGCGTGTGCAAATGTAAAGCGGATAGCTATAGACCTCCGGTTTTACCCATGCATTACGGTCGTGATCAATGATCAACATGGTGTAGAGAGGCTTTCCAACTGTGTTGGCAAAATCCAAGCTTTCCCCTGGTGCAAAGGTTTTTTGGAATACACCAGGCGCATCAACAGGGAAGAATTGACATTCGTCAGGCTTAATTCCTATGGCGCGCTTTGTTCCAGCCTTCGCACTTACATTATAGTTGTGGATACTCCGGTAATTAATGAAAGTGACACCTGCAAAGTCAAAACTGCCAAAGCTCCCCGAGCCAAGAGCGCTTGGTGTTGCAACACCTCCGGCGCTATTGAGTGTCTG
>NZ_JBHIMO010000093.1:0-861 GCF_042194195.1 Bartonella sp. MR30HLJHH
CATAAAAAAAGCTCCGCAAAAAGCAGAGCTGGATTAAAAAATTGACATCTTTCTCATTCGGAAAGATAGCTTGGTTAAGCTTCATGTCGCTTTTTCATTGGAACAAAAGAATGTATTTGACATTGTAATAATTGTATCTTATAAGTTACAAATGTTTACAGTATACAAAACAGAGCATTTTATAAAATGGCTAGATTCTTTAAAAGATGAGATTGCGCAAGCGCATATTGTTAAACGGATAGCAAGAATAGAAACGGGATTTCTTGGAAATGTAAAATTTTTCCGTGGAATTGGAGAGTTAAAAATACATCATGGTCCTGGCTATAGAATCTATTTTGTAAAACAAGGTAAACAAATCATTTTGTTATTAAATGCGGGTGATAAATCTACACAACAAAAAGATATCGAAAAAGCTCTTCAATTAGTAAAGGAAATGAAACATGGAAATTACTAAATTTGACACAAGTGAATATTTCAAGACACCTGAGACACAAAAGATTCTTTTAGAAGATGCTCTTGAAAGCAAAGATAGTAAGTATCTTGCCCATGCTCTTGGTATAATAGCGAAAAACCAAGGAATGAGTAAAATCGCCCAAAATACAGGGCTATCAAGAGAGTCTCTTTATCGTTCTTTAAGTGATAAAGGCGACCCACGGCTTTCTACTTTTCTCAGTGTTTTGAGTGCTTTAAATTTGCAGATTAGCTTAACGCCTATCCAAAATAATTGTAAGGAAAAAGCAGCTTTAGAAGAAGCATCTTGACTACCTCCCCACCTTTAAAGATGGGGAAGGGAGGTATTTAAGCAATCATTTTTAATGAGGGGCTCTACATCTGGTTTATAACCTATCATGTATCCTCTTC
>NZ_JBHIMO010000094.1:0-424 GCF_042194195.1 Bartonella sp. MR30HLJHH
TCATGTGATCCTTTCACAATCTCACCATCTGCAACATTATGAAGTGCTACAGAAGCGGAATTCTTACCTTTTCCAAAAGTCACACTCGTATAATTAATCGCGCCACTTTCTTCATCTGTTTTATCATAATGAACAACTGCTGAATCATCTGACTGAAGATTGTTAGAAAGTTCTTTTAAACTTTCATCAAGTTGACCCTTGTTAACAGCTTCATTACCATTCACAGCTGCCTTGACACCTGATAGCGTCCGATCGGCACTCTTACTATCAGCTATATTGATTTCACTGCCGCCTTTTTCTCCACCAATTGTGATACGTCCCGTATCTCCATCAGCTTGCTTAACAAGGTTATCACCTTCTACTTTAGTAATCGCATTATTAACTTGATTGGTAATCTCATTGGTAACCTTATTCTGAACATTCG
>NZ_JBHIMO010000094.1:499-833 GCF_042194195.1 Bartonella sp. MR30HLJHH
CCATCCGCACTGACAGTGGTAACCTTAAAGCTTGGAGCTTTCCATACTCCACCAGTGTATCCAGCGCCTCCACCAAAATACTGAGAAACCGTCTCTCCCATAGAATAAAGTTGACCACCTGTGATTGCATCCGTAGAGCCAGAAACAACATTTCCATCTAAAAGATGTGTAATCTTGCTCTTTGTTTTTGCATCATTCTTACCATGATCTGCTATAAATGCTTTATCATTCTCACTCCACAATAAAGAATCCTGTGCAACTCCTTGAGACACTTCCTTAATGCGCTGATTCACATTCTGAATATTCGTATCAAGACCACTAAAAGCTTTACCAA
>NZ_JBHIMO010000095.1:0-821 GCF_042194195.1 Bartonella sp. MR30HLJHH
AGTCCATAATTTTACCAATTGGTCTATTTACCTAAAATTTGACCGTACAGAGCGTTTTATATTATAGACATGGTTTTTTCATCGTAAAATATTTAAATGGCTTTGTATGGTATCTTTTTGTCGATTTAAACGCATGTCTAATCCCAAAATGATCAGCACTTTTCACTATTTTGCTAACTTGCAATGTTTTTCACTGCTCCCCCAAGACCATTTAAAGTTTCTTCAAGCTCTTGCTTGTGAACAAGCGTTAGTGGTCGAAAATGCTCTTTCGTTGTTTTCTCTTTGAGTGCTTTCTCACGTGTGTTTTCAATTGCTCTACGTACACTTTCGGCTTTTGAAAGAAGGGTATTTTCTAGTGTCTGGCAATAAGTTAAAAGCTCTCCACAAGTTGGCATAAATGTTTTTGATATCCCAATTGCTTGACCAGTTACGATATCTTCGACGCCCTTTTTCAGAGCATATGACGAAATCCGTTCCAGCATCATGCTATAGGATAGGACAACGGCTTTGGAATCTGTATTCGCAGGGACTCTCATGCTTGAGAGTAGGAAAGAAGCTTGCTCAATTTGCTTAACTGAAGCTTTCACAGAGAGCAACGCTTGTAGACGATTGCAAGCATCTAAGGTTTGCGCTTCCTCCTGTTTCGTCAATGTATTCCCAGCTTTCAGCGTCAATGGATACCCCAGACTGATCATTTCCATAATCTTCTCCAGATGAGAGATGATCTCTGAGTTCGTTGAAGCCTTCTGCAAGCTGTTCTGTGAAAGTTTTCTGAGTGAATTTTCCATGATAACCTCTAAGTGTTTGTGTTTGTTTCTTGG
>NZ_JBHIMO010000096.1:0-820 GCF_042194195.1 Bartonella sp. MR30HLJHH
CCCATTGATTTTTCCATTGGTGATCGATCAAGCCGCGCTAACCTTCTTAACGAACAAAACATCACAACAATTATCCGCGAAAACGGTTATCGTCTTTGGGGTAATCGCACCCTTTCAAGTGATACAAAGTTTGCTTTCTTATCGGTGGTGAGAACCGCAGATATGATCAATGACGCCATTTTGCGCGGGCATCTATGGGCTGTCGACCGCAATATCAAAAAAAACTACATGAGTGACGTGAGTGAAAGCGTCAATGCCTATTTGCGTGATTTAAAAGCACAAGGCGCCATTCTTGGTGGGCGTTGTACGCCTGATCCAGAGTTGAATACAGCAAGCGCTATTGAAAGCGGCAGAGTCTATTTCAATGTCGAATTCACACCAACAACACCAGCAGAACACATCACATTCCGTTCACGCATTGTGAATGATTATTTAGAGGAGATTTTTTAATGGCTATCCCCGTTTTACCAAGAGTTTTGAAATATTTTAACATTTTTGTCGACGGCATTCCCTATCAAGCAAAATGTGAAAGCGTAACATTACCGAATTTGAATTTGGTTGTTGAAAGCTATCGCGGGGGTGGCATGGATAGCTCCATTGAAGTTGACCTTGGTCTTGAAACTCTCATTCTCACCATGACCATTTCTGACTGCTCTCCAGAGTTGATGACACTGTTGGGGCGCACTGATGTCGACATTTCATTACGAAGTTCAATGCAAGCGCAAGGCACACCCGCAGAAGGTGTTGTCATTACCATGAGAGGACTATGCAAAGGCTTTGAAATGGCAGAATGGCAACCGGGGAGCAAAGCAACATCCAC
>NZ_JBHIMO010000097.1:0-813 GCF_042194195.1 Bartonella sp. MR30HLJHH
TTTAAAGGACTTGATGATAATATCAAGAATGTTAACGCTCGCATTAAGGAAGTCTCAGAAGGAGTTGCACAAGATTCCTTGTTATGGAGTAATAATGCCCATGCCTTTGTAGCGCAGCATGAAAAGCAGGAAAAAGACAACGAAGGTAAAGTTGTAGTGACACAAGAAAACAGCAAGATCACATCGTTGGCTGATGGTTCTATTGTGGCAGGCTCGAGTGATGCAGTAACTGGTGGACAGATTTATGATCTTCAAAAACAGTTTGCTGGCTATTTGGGTGGCGGTGCTGGTTATAATGAGAAAGGTGAATGGCAAAACCCGGATTTCCAAATTCAGACTTTCAACAATGATGGTACGAAAGGTGATAAAAAGAGTAGTAACAATGTTGCTGGTGCGTTTAATGACATTAATGACAGCATGAGCACTATCAACGATCGTATTAAGGAAGTTTCTCAAGGAGTTGCACAAGATTCCTTGTTATGGAATGATAAAGCCCGTGCCTTTGTAGCGCAGCATGAAAAGAAGGAAAAAGGAGACGACGGCAAAGTTGTAGCGACACAAGAAAACAGCAAGATTACGTATCTTGCGGATGGAGATATTTCTGCTAGCTCAACAGATGCCATAAATGGCTCACAGCTTCATACCCTAGGGAGCAGTGTTGCAAAATCTTTAGGCGGTGCTGCTAGCTATGAAAATGGTGCATGGGTTGTTCCGACTTACGAGATTTCTAATGTTACTGAAGATGGTACAGTAACGACTAATCCATATAACGATGTTGGTAGTGCGTTTGCGGGTCTTGATACGAGTGTCAAG
>NZ_JBHIMO010000098.1:0-806 GCF_042194195.1 Bartonella sp. MR30HLJHH
TTTAAAGGACTTGATGATAATATCAAGACTGTTAACGATCGTATTAAGGAAGTCTCAGAAGGAGTTGCACAGGATTCTTTATTATGGAGCAAGGATGAAGGTGCTTTTGTTGCCCTGCATGGGGAAAAGGACAGCAAAACCAATAGCAAGATTACATCGCTGGCTGATGGTTCTATAGCATCGGGCTCGAGTGATGCGGTTAATGGCGGACAGCTTTATTCATTGCATCAGACGCTAGCAAAGTATTTTGGTGGTGAGACGAAGTATGAAGATGGCAAATGGAGCGAACCAACTTTCACGCTTAAAACCTACAACGCAGATGGTACGGAAGGTGATCCACAGGAACATCATAATGTAACGGAAGCCTTTGCAGGAATTGATAAGAATGTTGAAAACATCGTTAAAGACTTTAAAGAACAAGTCACGAACATCACGGAATCTGTACAAGGCGATGCGCTGTTGTGGAATGAAAGTGAACAAGCTTTTGTAGCCAAGCATGGAGAAAAAGACGGAGATAAGACAAACAGCAAGATCACATCACTGGCTGATGGTTCTATAGTATCGGGCTCGAGTGATGCGGTTAATGGCGGACAGCTTCATAGCATCACAGATGACTTATCAAAGCTTTTAGGTGGTGCTGTATCCTTTGATGGCAAAAACTTTAAAGGACTAAAGTATGACTTATCGACAGTTTCTAAAGATGGTGAGGTAACAGATAAATCGTATGAAGGAGTTGAAACAGCCTTTAAAGGACTTGATGATAATATCAAGACTGTTAACGATCGTATTAAGGAAGTCTCAGAAGG
>NZ_JBHIMO010000099.1:0-784 GCF_042194195.1 Bartonella sp. MR30HLJHH
GCTTTTGTTTTTATCGTATGGTAGGCATCCCCTTTTTTTCATGGTCAAAAATTTTCATATCAAGTTCGCGTCTTTTCTTTTTGATAAGTGATTGCTCAGCCTTACGTAAATGCGTTATCGTTTGTATCGTTATAGATTCATTTTGGATCATGGCTAATGAACCATCGATATGTGCTTGAAGATCTACAATATCTTTCAGGTTTTCTTTTGTTTGAAGAGCATCAAATAGACTTTTGAGGTATTTAAAACGATTTTCTACTTTTTCAAAACTTTTCAAAGTTATAGCTTTATTTAGTAGCGAAAAAAATTCTAAACGCTCAAAAAGCAACTTGCCCATTCGATTAAAAGGCTCAGAAATTTTGTCTTCGTCCTTCAATACCTTTTGATATGATTCCCTTGAAAGCTCATCTTTCTTATAGAGCGATTCTGGTTCTTTGAGAAAAAAACTAGAAAAGTCTATTTTTTGAGGTTCTGTTTTCTGACTCTTTGTTATAGCTTGATAGTTTTTTTCTGTTTGCGAAAGTTGTTCTTTTTTCAACTCAAGCTGTTTTTTTAAGAGCTCAATAATTTCCCCTTTTTTTAATAGATTAATAAGCTCCAGATATTCTGCTGGTGAAGCAGCTGGTGATGAGGAGGCGAAAGATACGCTTATACTTGGGTCATTTGCATATGCTGGAGCTAGATTCAGCATTCCCCAAAGGGTAATCATTCCTGTTATAATAAGAATCTTTCTCATATACTTGCTCGCTTGATTTCGTCAGGGATTGTTTTATTAATAGGCACA